>JAUVLW010000010.1 GCA_030600555.1 Candidatus Aenigmatarchaeota archaeon | reverse complement strand
CACCCTGTTTATCTAGGATTAACAATGATTTTATTGGGGCTCTCAATCTTTCAGGGAAATTTAATCACCCTGATGTTCCCGTTAATTTTCATAACTGTGATGAACGCAATGTTTATCCCCTTGGAAGAAAAAAACCTCAGGAAAACATTTGGAAAAAAATACTCAACTTACAAGAAGAAAGTCAGGATGTGGATATAATAAAAATACTCAATTCCACTGCAACGGAATTTATTCCTTATTTTAATTCCACTCTAACGGAATTGACCTAAATTACAACAACCCAAACAATTTCCCAATAAAGAAAACATAGAATATCAAAAGCAACCACCCTTCCCATTTTGTAATCTCTTTATCCTGCGTTATGAAGAAATACATTATTGTTGCTATTAACATCATAGGCAGACCAAAGGACAGTATGCTCTGGGGAATAATCAAAGTTCCAATTAAAGCAGGAATCCCCATTACAGCAAAGGTATTGAATATATTTGACCCCAGTATATTCCCTATTGCCATCTCAGGCTTTCCTTTCCTCGCCGCAGTAACTGAAACCATTAATTCAGGGAGAGAAGTTCCAAGAGCCACAGCGCTTATTGCAATCAATTCTTTGCCTATACCGAGAAGTTCTGACAATTTGATAACAGATTCAATTGTGTAGTTTGCCCCAAGATAAATAAACACAGAGCTTATAATAAGAATTAACACGGTTTTATTATCCATCTTGCTTTTTCTGGTTTTGACTTTCATCTCTTTTTCTATTTCCGGGTTTTTATGAGTTCTTTCAGTGTTGATGGTGTAATGCACAAAGATAATCAGGCAGGCAAGGCATAATAATGCTTCAGAAGAAGTGAAAATTCCATCCCAGATTGTTACCGCAAGCAGGAATGAGGAACCAACAATAAAAGGTAAATCAACATGAATTAGTTCATAACCTATCTTAATTGTTTTTTTGGAGAAAATTGCCGCAAGCCCCAGAACCAGAAAGATATTGCAGATATTTGAACCAATTACATTCCCGACAACTATTTCAGAGGAATTATTTAGAACCGCAATAATTGAGGAAACTAGTTCGGGAAGCGAAGTCCCAACCGCAACAATTGTGACCCCAACAATAAAAGCCGAGATACCAAAATGAATTCCTATTTTCTCAGCAGAGTCAGTAAAATAATCCGAGGATTTAATCAAGACCAACAGACTTATTATAAAAACCCCCATCCAGAATAGTATCATATTAAGGGAACCTTGAAAATAAATTAACAGAGCTTATTAAATATTTCATAATTTAAAGAGCAAATAAATAAAAAACCAAATTTATTCAGATTTCCAGAGTCCGTGAACATTGCACAATATTCTTGCTGTGATTCCTTCTGTATCAGGAAGGCAGAAACTAACTTCTGGTTTTTCCCCGGGATTGAGTCTTCTTCCGGTCAGCACTTTGTTATCCTTCACCAATTGGATTAAACAAATATAGTGGTTTTCTTCCATTGGGTGGGGAATAGAACCGACCTTTACACTCACACCCCCATCATAAATTTCCACAACAGGAACATGTTTTTCGTTGCCTTCCGCATCCAGAGTATTTTCTTCAAGAAGTTTCATTGGTTGTCCGCAACATACAAGTTCTCCAACACCTGATTCAATAACTGAGGTTATGTTACCGCAGATTTCGCATTTATATATTTCATTTATTTTTGTCATAGTTTTACCAATAATAATATTAAATTTTAGATATAATTAAAAAATAAATTAGTATTCTTCGCATTTAACTTCAAAGTAATTTCTTGGATGGTCGCATGAAAGACATTTCTCAGGCGCTTCTTCTCCCTCGTGTATGTACCCGCATTTCCTGCAAACCCAATAAACTTTATTTTCTTTCTTGAATACTGAATTGCCTTCAACCTCTTTCAATAATTTTGCGTATCTTTCTTCATGGTGTTCTTCTGCTTTTGCAATTGCTCTAAGTCTTGCGGCAATCTCAGGAAGTCCTTCTTCTTCAGCAATTTTTGCGAATTCAGGGTACATTGAAGAATATTCAAAGTTCTCCCCCGCAATCGCTGATTTCAGGTTTTCCAAAGTGCTTCCAAGAGTTGTTGGCGCTCCGGCATCAACTTTTATTTCATCCAGATTTTCTTCGCTTTTCTTTTTTAGTTCATTAATCATTCTGAACAGCCATTTTGCGTGTTCTCTTTCATTATCTGCTGAAACCAGAAATATTTCTGCAATCTGTTCAAATCCTTCTTTTTTTGCAATCTTTGCGTACATTGTGTATCTGTTCCTTGCCTGACTTTCGCCAATAAATGCTTTAGTCAGATTTTCAATTGTGGTCATAACTGTTTACTAAATTATTATTTAAATCCATAATTTTCTGACGAGATAATTAAGTATATTTAACCTTCCTTTTCTTGTATTTAGTGTGCAATAATTTCTTTGACATTTTTCCAAGAGGTTCTCCCAGGAATTTTGAGTAGAGTTCCTGGATTGCGGGATTCTTGTTTGACATTCTGATTTCCATGCTCTTATCTTGTCTGTAAATCGCTTCCATCCTTTTCTTCCTGATTTCATTTGTTGTTGGTCTTGGCTGTCCTCCACCTCCAATACAACCTCCGGGACATGCCATCATTTCTATGAAATGATATTTTTCCCATCTTCTGCTTTCAATAAATTCTCTTATATTTCCAAGTCCATGCACCACCGCAACTTTTATGGTTTGTTTGCCAATTTTTATATTGGCTTCTTTTATGCCTTCAAGCCCTCTCACTTGATTAAAATCTAATTTTTCCAATCTTTTTCCTGTAAGAACTTCATAAGCAACTCTTAATGCGGCTTCCATTACTCCCCCAGTTACCCCGAATATTGCTCCGCCTCCGGAAGATATTCCGAGAGGGTCATCAAAGTCTTCATCTTTCAGTTTGGTAAAATTAATATTTTTTGTTTTGATCATCCTTCCGATTTCCCGTGTTGTTAACACAACATCAACATCATGACATCCCGCAGTTTTTAGTTCAGGTCTTTGCGATTCAAATTTCTTTGCAATGCAGGGCATTATGGAGACAACCATAATGTCTTCTGGTTTCACCCCAATTTTTTGAGCGTAATAAGTTTTTGCAATAGCACCGACCATCTGATGGGGCGATTTGCAGGTTGAAATATTTTTAAGTAAAAACGGATAAGTTTGTTCAGCAAATTTAATCCATGCTGGACAGCAGGATGTAATCAACGGAAGATTTTTTTTGCTTTTCATTCTCTCAATAAACTCGTTCGCTTCTTCCATGATGGTTAAATCCGCTCCGAAGTCAGTGTCAAAGACTTTATCAAAACCAATTTTTCTCAAAGCACTTACCATTTTTCCTGTAACCAAAGTTCCGGGTTTCATTCCAAACATTTCTCCAAGAGAAGCTCTTACCGCAGGGGCAGTCTGAGCAATGATAAATCGGTTTTTGTGCAGTATTTTATCCATTTCTTCCATCATGGTTTTAACAACTTTTTTATTGTACGCTTTTTCCCTGATAGCATTTCCAGGGCAGTATAAAGCGCATTGTCCGCAGAAAGTGCATGGCGTGTCTTTTACCGAAATATCATAAGGAATTGCCACGCGGGAAGATACTCCGCGGTTAGTGAATTCAATATTATTTATTTTCTGCACAACCCCGCATACCTGTACGCACCTCCCGCACAAAAAACATTTCAGGTCATCTTTTTCCATAGGGGATTTGGTTTCTTCCACAGGTTTTTCAAATCGCGATTTTTTTATCCCAAGTTCTTTTGCGACAACTGAGAATTCAAGTTCTTTTTCCCCGGAATAATTGTTGCATAAAAGTTCTATATTTAGTTTTCTTGCCTCCGCAACTTTTTTTGTGTTTGTAATAATTTCCATTTTATCTTTGACTTTTGTGTCGCATGAAGTAACTAATTTGCCATGAACTTCCACAAGACAAACTCTGCACCTTCCCTGAGGTTTTAAATCCGGGTGGTAGCATAAAGTCGGGATGTGAATTTTATTTCTCTCCGCAACTTTTAAAATTGTTTCTCTTTCTTCTGCCGAGACCCAGGTTCCATTTAGTTTTATTTTCATATTTTGAATTCTTTTTTAAAATATTTTAATGCGCATTTTAAGTGGGTTGTTGATGCAACCCCAAGCGCGCAATAAGAAGTGTCGCTAATGTGATGTGCGAGTTGCTCAAGAAGTTTAACATCTTCTTTTCTTGCTTTTCCATTTTCCATTTTCTCAAGGAGTTCAACAACTCTGAAATTTCCTTCTCTGCAGGGAGTGCAGTACCCGCAACTTTCATACACAAAGAATTCACTCAATGTTCTTGAGATATCAACAATATCTCTGTCTTTCCCAACAATTATCAGACCTCTTGCTCCGAGGAAACCTCCTTTTTCTGAAATTGTTTCTTCATTGACCTGAAGATTTCTGAATTTTTGGTAAGGGATGCATCCACCTGAACCCCCGAAATAAACTGCTTTTGGTTCGTTTTTGGGTTTTCCAAGAGACACAATATGTTTTAATGGCATGTTAAGTTCAATCTCATAAATCCCTGGTTCTTTTAAATCCCCTGACAGGGAGAACAATTGCAGGTTATTATTCCAATCCCCAAGGATAATTAAAGGTATATTTGCGAGAGTCTCAACATTGTTTATACATGTTGGTTTTCCATGCAACCCCGATTGTGAGGGGTGAGGGGGTTTTTTCCTGACCAGAGGTCTGTTCCCTTCAATAGATTCAAGAATTGCGGTTTCTTCTCCGCAAAGGTAAGACCCTGCGCCAAGAACAATTTTTATTTTCAGTTTTATTTTCTTCAGATATTTTTCAGATTGTTTTATTAATTTTTCAAGTTTTGGTTTAAGGTAAGAATATTCTCCTCTAAGATAAATAATCGCTGAATGAATATCCATTGCGTAAGATGCGATTGCAATACCTTCAATTAAAAGAGAAGGATTGTTTTCCAGAATAAATTTATCTTTAAATGTTCCTGGTTCGCCTTCGTCAGCGTTGCAGATAAGATATCTTGTTCCTTTTCCCATGAGTTCCCATTTCAATCCTGTGAGAAAATTAGAACCGCTCCTTCCTTTTAACCCTGATTTTTTGACCGCGTTTATAATATCAACTCTCTTCATTTTTCTGGTTTTTTCAAACCCTTCCCAATTTGATTTTCTTAATATTTGCATATTATTTTAATTCCCGCAATATTTTGCGGACTTTGGTTTTGTCAAGTTTAACATAAGGCTTATTGTTTATTAACATTGCGGGTGCGGAATCGCAGCACCCAATACATGAGGTAAGTTCAAGACTGAATTTTCCGTCTTTAGTTGTTTCCCCGAGATTTATTTTTAATTCTTTTTTCAGCATTTCCAAAATACTTTCAGAACCATTAAGGTTGCACGATAAATTATTGCATATTCTAATTATGTATTTTCCTTTTTTTGCGGTTGGAATTAAAGAATAAAAACTTGCGGTGGTGTATAATTTTGCGAGAGGGATATCAAGTTTTTTGCTCAGGTAATTAAGTTTTTCAAATGGAATATATTTTTTTGAATTTACTATTTCTTCAAATAATGTTATCAATTCGCATTTGCCTTCTTTGTATTGCGAGATTAAATTATCCAGTTTATTCATAATATATAGGGTGAATCAACTAAAATACAATTTTTATTTATAAAGAATTTTAGAACTATTAAGAGGTTATAAAAGTTATGTTACTCTCAATTTATGGGATGCGGGGTATCGGCTGCGATTAATCTTAATAAAAAACTTAGTTCAGATATATTTAATTCAATTAATTATATTTTGGAAGAGTCAAAGAATCGGGGACAGCAGGCATCAGGAGGAACTTTATATAGGGAAGGCGAATTAATTAGGTATAGAGGTAAAGGGTTGCCCCATGAAGTTTTTACCAAAGAATTCCGGGATTCGCAGGATTTAAGAGGCGAAGTTGGGATTGGTCATGTAAGGTATGCCACAGAAGGAGGGGACAATCTGGACAATGCTCATCCAGTAAGAGTTAAGATGGATGATTGCACTTTGGATTTTGCAATGAATGGCGAGATTTCAGACCATTCAAGATGGAGGAATAATCTGGAAGAAAAAGGAATAAATTTTGATAATTCTACAAATGATGCCTCAACTTTTGCGGGTTTAATTCTTGATAAGTATACAGAAAATTCTAATCTGTTAAAGTCATTAAGTTCGGTTTATGATGATGTTTTTGATTATGGGGGTTTTACTGCAGTGGGGCTTCTTTCAGATAATAATGAAGACAAAAATTATTTTTTCTATGAAAGAGATGGATTAAGGCCTTTTCACAAGGGGAAATTCAAGGATTCTTTGGTTTTTGCTTCTGAAGATTCACCACTTTATAAACTTGGGGCAACAGATATTCGGGAAGTGGAATCAGGAACAGTTGGGGTTTATGATATAGCTTCCGGCGAGTTTGAAACCGCGCAGAAAAAAAGAGTAAAACCTCTTTGTTTCTTTGAAATTATCTATGAGATGAGACCTAATTCAACAATAAATGGCCGATCTGTTATAGAATACAGGTATCAATTGGGAAAACAATTGAGAGAAGAACATCCCCCTAAATCCTGCAGTAAAGTAACTGGGGTTCCCCGGTCAGGGCTGAGTTATGCAAGAGGTTATTCTGAAGAAGTTCAGGAAATATTATTTAAAGATCCTTCTGCCAAATATGCAAGAACCTTTATGGTTAGTCAGGATTCTTCAAAACGATTTCAAAAAGCAAGAACCAGTTTTCTTGTTGCAAGAGATAGGGTGGAAGGAAATAATATTGTGACTGTTGATGATTCGATTGTGAGATACAATAATACTCCCGTTGTTGTAAATTTACTCAGAGAATATGGAGCCCATAAAATTTATACTATGATTGGATGTCCTCCGATAATAGGACCTTGTCATGCGGGAATAGACACTCATCCAGAAGAATTAATCACAAATGTTCTTGGTTTAGACCCAATGAAAATTGCCGAGGACCATACTGAACTTGAGAAAAAATTAGAAAATTATAATCACCCGGAATTAGGCGATGTAAAAATTGATGAAGTTGGTTACCTGTCTGTTGATGCTGTTAAAAAAATCTGCGGTGAGAAATGTTACGGGTGCGTAGAAGGAATTTATCACTATAAATTTAAGGGTATGGATAAGACACCTTTTAAATTTGAGCCTGTTTGATTAATTTGTTGCAAAGTTCATTTTAGTGTAAATTTAATTTTCTGTTTATTCATTTTTCCAACCCACAAATAATTTCTTTCATCTTCAACCCATCCTGTTCAATCAAAGGACTTTCGCAGATGATTCTTATATCTTTTTCTTTCCCCCCAAAACCTTTATTAAGCAATTCTTTCCCAAGTTCTTTAAAATCCGGGTTGTTTGAAGAAATTGGCAGATGTCTTCTTTCACCTTTATCCGTGAATTCAATCCCTGAGAAATGTGTGTGAATTTCCTTAAATTTTTTCATTTTGTCAAGAACCTCAGAGTAATCAATTTTCCCGCCCTGCCTTGCAAATATGTGAGCAAAGTCAATCACAGGTCTGCACCCTTTTACTTCATCGCAGATTTTTAGGATTTCATCAAGTGTTCCGAACTGCGATTTTTTCCCGGTTGTTTCCAGACCAGGAAAAACATTCCATTTGTTTTTGTCTATTTCTTCCATTAGTTCTTCGCATCCTTTTTTTACAAATTCATAAGCCTGTTCTTTTGAAAGTTTTCCGTAATATCCGGGGTGGAACACAATATATTTTGCTCCCGCATAATGACCAATTTCGCAGGAACTTAAAATTCTTTTTTTGCTGTCTTCGACTTTTTCCGGGTTGCAGAGATTTACGAAATAGGAAGCGTGGATTGATAGTTTAACATTTAGTTCTTTCGCGATTTTTCCGACCTCAATTGCATTATCTTTTTTCAGGTAAACGCTTCTCACAAATTCAAGTTCCATGGCATCAAGACCTATTTTTTTAACATCCCGAATTCCCTGTAGAGTATCCCCTTCTGTAATTGAAGGTATACCCGCAGATCCAATGTAAATCATAATTAAACTGAACTTATTATCTTTATTCTGTTAATTTTATCTATTACCTATTAAAAAATGGTAATTCTTGTTTATATAAAGTTTTTTTATATTTAATAAATGATTGACGATATATTTTTATTGGTAAAGAAGTCCTGTTTAGTTCACTCCAGTACAGGCGAATGTGTGGATAAAAATCACAGTTTAATTTATCCTATGGGAGCTTATATTTCAATGGAATTAGCAAACGAAGGAAAACAGGAAATAGAAAAAAGATTTGGAATTGAACATGTAAATAGCAATGGTTCTACACCCGATTTAGAGTATGATGTGCTTACAGTTAGAAGTGATAATCTACTTGTGAATTATGCAGAACACGTATACTTGTTAGCAAGGAAATTTTGTATACGAGATCAAGAAACAGGAAAATGTGTAGATGATGAATTTCAAGGTGTCCATTACATAAGCGGTCATAGTTCAAAAGAGTTAGCAAATATTGGAAAACTTGGATTAGAGGAAAGATTGAGACAAGAAGGGGGGAATAGATATGAATCTCAACCAAACTTAATATATGAGGTAATTCCTGTAAGTATTAAAGGGTAAAATTAATTTCTTTTTTTATTTTTGTGATTGAATTCTATTTTCAAATAATCCCTTTAAATAATTTCTCCGATAGATTTGAGATTCCAGTAAATTTAGGTAATTATTCATAGTTCTTATCCCATACAATGCTTCTTCCTGTTGGAATGATTTTAAATAGTATTCTGCTTCATCTATAATAAAGATAATTAAACTACCTCTTGCTTCTCTGTTTGTGGGCTCTTGGACCTCTTTTACTGCATGAAGGTTTGTGAGGTTCTGTTCTTCTGATATCCTGAATTAAAAGATTCCTGTCATAAGCAATTAATTTCTTTTTCAAAGAATCACCTTTTAAGTTTACCAGAGCTTTTGCAATTCCCTGGGCAATCGCTTCTGCCTGTCCCATCACTCCACCACCTTTAACATTGACTTTTATGTTGTAATTATCATCTTCCGCAATTAAAAGAGGTTCGGAAATTTTTAACTGCGCAACTTTTGGAAATTCTTCAATGGATTTATTATTGATTGTTATTTTTTTATCTCCCTGTGTTAAACTTACTCTTGCAATTGCTCTCTTTCTTTTTCCAACATAAATGTTGCTTATCAATTTCTTTTTCTGGAGAGTTCTTTTTTTGACTGGTTTTTTATCTGTGTCAACAACTAATATTCTCCTTTCTATTTTTTCGCTGATTATTTTTTCTTTATTAATTTTATTCACTGGTTTTTTAGTTTCTATTTTACTTCCGTCAACTTTTTCTTTATTAATTTTATTCACTGTTTTTTTAATTTCAGTTTTAACCATACCTATTTTTTCTTCACTCATTTTATACCCCCAAGATATTCACTAATTTCATAAATAAAAACAAAATTACAATTTAATTTGTCTGCCTGCTTTCCTATTTTCACCATTTTTTTGTCCTTGTATTCTTCAGGCACCCCGGAATATACTTTGATTCTTTTTAGAGCCAGTTTTCCATAATCTTTTTTATGAGGCAACATGTTTCGAATGGCTCTTTTAACAATCATATCGGATTTTGATGGGAAGAACGGTCCGTGAATAGGGCAACCTCTTTGCCTTCTTTCAAGATATCTCTTGAAAATTACATTTTTGTTCCCGGAAATGACCATTTTTTCAGCATTTAGAATTATAAACTCTTCTCCTTTTAAGGATTTTTTTGCAACTTCTGTTGCCAACCTTCCAAGAATACTATCCTGCGCATCTACGACCTCCATTCTTTATTATCTAAAAAACTTAAAATATAGATTTACTATAGATTTTTATGAAAAAGGAGATTATTGTGGTTCCGAATTCAAAAAAGGAGCAGATTCTGGATGAGGATCCAATGAGAGTCAAAATTAAGGAAAAACCCGAGGATAATAAGGCAAATGTGAGTGTTGAGAAAGCGCTTTCAAAATATTTTGGCAAAAAAGTGAGAATTGTTAAAGGATTTAAGAGCAAAAGGAAAGTTGTTGAGATTGAAGTCTAATAAAAAATCCCAGAGAGACTTTTTGCGATTGAGAAAAGAACTTCACAGATAGGTGCAAATGGTGTGTCTGCACCAATAAACCTACAAAGAGATGTTCCTGAGACCAATAGAAGAGCAAATATTATACTGATCATTAATATTATCATAAATCCCTGAATCAGGTCTGCTTTTCTCATATATTAGCTTGTTTTTGGTAAATAGTAATTTAATTCAGGAAATCAAATTATTTTTGATTAAATTCAGGGATATTTTGAAAATAAGAGCTTTCAATTCAAAAATAGAATTATTTTAGCACTATTAACATATAGTTCAAAAAATACATTAATTATGGAAAGTAACATAAATATAGCTGAAACTGTAATTACCTTATAGTGTAAAATATATATTAGAAGACCGAAGTCTTTATATACTTTAAAGTTATATAATTAAATGCTTTTCTAACTGGAAAGTGGTGTAATATGTTAAAGATAGAAAAAGGAATGGGTAAAGACGAAAAAGACAAAAATGGTGAGTTTGCTTTATCAGAATTGGACAGAATGTCTTCTGGTTTATGTTTGCCTGAGGAACTAAAAGAAAAAGTTGGCATAATGTATCAGAAAGCTGTTGAGAAAGGATTAGTAAAAGGAAGGCGTGTTGAGACAGTACTTGGCACATTGATTTATGCGTTGTCCAGAGAACATGGTTCTCCAAGACTAATGTCAGAAATCTGCAATATTGCGGGAGTTGACAAAAGAGAATTCGGGAGAAACTACAGGTACGTGGCATCAAAACTAAATATAAGAGTAATTCCTTCAACAGCAATGGCTTATGTTCCAAGGTGCGCAACTTTGTTAAATATGGATGACCAAGTGCAGACCAGAGCAAACAAATATTTGAAAGCATTGAAAGCAAACACAGGATTTTCTGGAAAAGGACCTATTGGATTGGCAGCGGCAACGTTGTACATAGCGGCAATAATGAACAACAATTTGATTTCACAGAGAGGTGTGGCAGAAGCAATTGGTGTGACTGAAGTAACAGTAAGAAACAGGTGCGCTGATATTGCAAAAGCATTGGAAATCGAAGACGAAGTCAACACAAGAATCAAAGAAATAGGAGCAATTCAGAAAGAGCAGAATCAAGCAGCCAAATTAAGATATTAGTTTTTGTTTTTGAGTGATTTTTTATTTTGTTAATTTTTTAATGTTTTGTTAATTTTGGGATTCTATTTTGTAATTAAATTTTAGGAGGAAATTATACTTAAATATTTCTCTAAGGAATATTATGAAAATATACAATGTAATAAAAACAGGAATTTTGGCAGCAATGATTTTATTAGTGATTTCAGGGATTGCAATGGCAGCATCATTATCAAAGGAACCTTGGTATAATGGATATGTGGCATCTAAAGCAAATGTTAGTGATTCAGCTTGGGACCATGCAAATGAAAATGCTGTGTTCAACAGAGGAGGATTGGATTTGATGGAGAACTCTGCAAATAAGAGAGCAGTGTTTATAAATAGAAATAATCCAGGAGCTGAAGTGTTGAAAGGTATTTTGGATGTAAGACATGAATTTCCAAAAGGTTTTACTGTTGATGTTACCTCAACCCAACTAAGTTTATTGAATCTATTGGGGGTGGAAACAGAAAACGTCGGGACATATCACATTTTAGCAAGACCGGTTTGCGGTGATGAGGTTTGCCAAGGCAATGAACCAACAACCTGTCCAGAAGATTGCGGTAACCCAGAACTATATTGTGGTGATGGAATATGCAATGGAGATGAAACACCTGAAAGTTGTCCAGCGGATTGTTCTTTGCCTGATAGGCTTTGTTATCCAGATGAATCAATGCCTTGGGGAATAACAAAAGTTAATGGTGGAACAGGCGGAGCAGGAGTGACTGTAGCAGTTCTTGATACAGGAGTTTACAAAGATCATCTTGATTTGAAAGACAATATAGTGAGTTGTAAAGATGCAACAAAGAGAGGAATTAGAGATGGTTGTGTAGACACTATTGGACACGGAACTCATGTGGCAGGAACAATAGCAGCAAATGGAGGCAGTGATGGTTTAGGAATTTATGGAGTAGCGCCAAATGCAAGTCTCATGATAATAAAAGTATGCGGACGACTTGGATGCCGAACTGATGATATTGCAGAAGGAATTTATTATGCAACAGATAATGAAGCAAAAATAATTTCAATGAGTTTGGGCGGTGATACACAAAGTTCTTTAATCATGGATGCAATTGATTATGCAACAAATAACGGAGTTTTAGTAGTTGCGGCAGCAGGAAATGATGGTCCAGCAGATGGTAGTATTGATTATCCCGGAGCAAATGTAAACGTAGTGGCTGTGGGAGCAATTGATATTGATAAGAATGTGGTTTCTTGGTCATCAAGAGGAATAAATGATGGAGACTATGTAGTTGAAGAAAGAGAAGTTGAATTTGGAGCGCCAGGTGTTTCAGTAGAATCAACTTGGAAAGACGGTTGTTATAATATAATTCAGGGAACTTCAATGGCAACACCTCATGTAGCAGGATTGGCAGCAAAATTATAGAATTTAGATGCAGCTACAACAAGAAGTTACTTGCAGAGCATAGCAAAAGATATCTGGGACGAAGGAGATGATTCAGCAACAGGATTTGGTTTACCAATCGCAGAATAATTTTTTTCTTTTTTTCAAATTTTTATTTAGTATTTACTTTTAGTAAGATAATTTTTATAAATATAAACAGCCACGGGAGGGATTTTCATAGACCTTTCTTTTATTGTATTTTATTATTTTTCTTTCCCCTTGAGGGCTTTCTTTTTAAAAGAAAGGGCTCAATTGAACCCCCAACCTTCGGTTTACAAAACCGGTGCTCTACCGGGTTGAGCTACCGTGGCATAAGATTATTCAGATAAAATTAAATACTTTCTTTTTGAATAAATACTTATATATATTATGTCGCATAGATTAAAGGGAATTTCTCCTATAGTTGCAAGCGTACTTTTGATAGCTTTCAGTACGGCTATTGCGGCAATTGTCGGAACCTGGGCTATGGGCTACACGCAGTCAGAACTTGTATCCCTCGAAACATGCAGTAAATTGGATTTGACTTATTATAATTATGATTATGAAGGCGGCACCTTGATTGTGCAGAACATAGGAACAAGCGTGAAAGCCTATAATCTTTATGTTTTTCTTGACACAAACCAAAAGGCTTTTATAAAAACTGTAGAAGGTCCTTTTGAGGCAAACACCCCAACTGAGATAACTTTTGATAAAGACACAATAGAAGAAAATTACGAAGATATAAAAGGTTTGGTTGTAGAAGTTGTCGGGTGCAAAGGGAAAACCCAATTTATTCCAATAATTCAATAATTTATAATTTATTCCAATTTTAATTATGAGTAATGATTTAAAATTAACTGTTGGGGGTTTGTCTGAAAACAGGCAAGATTATGGAAAAGGAATTGCGAGATTGAGTTCAAATTTTATGTTAAAATTAGGCATCAGGGAAGGAGAATATATTGAAGTGGAAGGAAAAAAGAAAACTTATCTGATTGCAATAAGATCTTATCCAAGCGATGTTGGTCTTGACATTATTAGGATTGACGGGATTTCAAGAAAGAATTGCCAGACTGGTGTTGGAGAAAGAGTCAAGGTGAGAAAAGCCGAATTAACAGAAGCAAAAAAAATAGTAATTGCTCCAGCCCAAAAAGGAGTGATGGTAAGAATTGATCCTGGATTTATTTCTCAGAATTTATACAAAAGACCAGTATCAAAAGGCGACCTTTTTGTTCCAACAGTTATAAGAAGAAGAGATTCAAACGCAGAATTTCTTGATGATTTTTTTGATAATTTCTTTGGAGAAAATGTTCGTTCTTTTAATCCTATTGGAGACATACAATTTATTGTTGTTGATGTTTCACCTAAAGAAGGAGGTTTTATTGGGGAGGCGACTCAGGTGGAAGTAATATCAAAAGCTGTTGAAGTTAAAGAAGAAGAAAGTAGTTCAGGAGTTACCTATGATGACCTTGGTGGTTTAAAAAGAGAAATAGATTCTGTGAGGGAAGTTATTGAGTTGCCGTTAAGGCACAACAAACCTTTTGAGATATTGGGAGTCAAACCACCAAAGGGTGTTTTATTGCACGGTCCACCTGGAACCGGAAAAACATTATTGGCAAAAGCTGTAGCAAATGAATCCGGAGCAAAATTTTATTCAATTGCTGGACCTGAGATTATGAGTAAATGGTATGGGCAGTCAGAAGAAAACCTGAGAAAAATATTTGATGATGCTGAGAAAAATGCGCCTTCAATAATATTTATTGATGAAATTGATGCAATTGCTCCGAAGAGAGAAGAGGTTTCCGGAGAAGTTGAGAGAAGAGTTGTGTCCCAGTTATTGACAATAATGGACGGATTAAAAACCAGAGGTCAGGTAATTGTGATTGGCGCAACAAACCGACCGGATTCTCTGGACCCGGCTTTGAGGAGACCCGGAAGATTTGATAGGGAAATTGTGATTGGAATTCCAAACAGCGAGGGCAGACTTGAAATTTTGCAGATTCACTCAAGAAATATGCCAATAAAACCGGATTATACGAAATCCGATATATTGAAAGTTCTTGAAACAGAAAAAGATGCGCAAAGCATTATAGAAAAAATAAAGAAATCAGATAAGAATAAAATTATAGAAATTTTGAAGGAAGAAAAAGTGTATGACAAGGTTACTGAAAAATTGAGAGCATTATTGCTTAAAGAATTATCAGAAAAAACTTATGGTTATGTTGGAGCAGACCTTGAGGCATTGTGCAAAGAGGCAGCAATGCATACTTTAAGAAGAGTGTTGCCGGATATTTCTTCTCTTAAAGGACAGGAATTATCAGAGGAACAGATGAAGAAATTGATTATAAAAAAAGTGGATTTTGATTATGCAATGCAGAAAGTGGAACCTTCTGCGTTGAGAGAAGTTTTGATTGAAATACCAAAAGTGAAGTGGTCGGATGTTGGAGGACTTGAAAAAGTCAAGCAGAAATTAAAAGAAGTTATTGAATGGCCTTTGAAATATCCTGAGCAGTTTGATAAATTTAATTTAACCCCTCCAAAAGGAATCCTACTTTACGGTCCTCCGGGAACAGGAAAAACCTTGATAGCAAAAGCAGTCGCAAATGAATCAGGCGCAAATTTTATTTCTGTGAAAGGTCCTGAGTTATTAAGCAAATGGGTTGGCGAGAGCGAGAAAAAATTAAGAGAAATTTTCAGGAAAGCAAAACAGTCAGCTCCATCAATAATTTTCTTTGATGAGATTGACGCAATGACCCACACAAGGGGAACAAGCAGGACAGAGGTTGTTGATACTTTAGTTTCCCAATTATTAACAGAAATGAGCGGCATCGAAGAAATTAAAGGTGTTGTGATAATGGCTGCAACAAACAGACCTGATATTGTGGATAACTCTTTATTGAGACCCGGAAGATTTGACAGGCACATATTAATTTCCGCTCCTGAGGAAAAGGGAAGAATTGAAATCCTAAAAGTCCACACGAAAAATGTTCCTATTGATAAAAATGTGAATCTTGAGGAAATTGCGAAAAAAACAAAGAATTTCTCTGGCGCTGATTTGGAATCTTTATGCAAAGAAGCAACAATGCTTGCTTTAAGAGAAAGTCTAAAAGGCAAAGGAAATGATAAAGTCACAAAGAAACATTTTGATGAAGTTCTGAAGAATATGAGACCCTCAATCTCTGAGAAACTGATAAAAAGTTATGAAGACTTTGAGAATGCAACGCACGATCCTTTAATAAATAAGGCAAAAGCTGAGGAACTTGAGTATACTTCTTAGATTTTTCATAATTTAAAACTCAAAATTTTCTTTTCTAAATAGGAGTAAAAAACACCTTAATATAAAAGAAATACATTACTATTAATGAAGTTTGAAGATTTGGGGCTTGACCCTATTATTCTTGAAAGAATAAAAAAAGAGGGGTTTCAAAAACCCACAGAAATACAGGAAAAATGCATACCTGCAATAAAAAAAGGAAAGGATGTCGTAGGTCAGTCTGTAACCGGTTCCGGGAAGACTGTGGCATTTGGAATACCTCTTATAGAGAAAACCATTCCAAAAAAAGGAATACAATCACTTGTTTTAACCCCTACCCGAGAACTTTGCATGCAGGTTAAGGAGGTCTTTGATGATTTTGGGAAAGAAAAAGATCTCAGAACAACAGCAATCTATGGAGGGACTGATATTAGGAAGCAGATCCATGACCTGAAGACCTCAGAATTGGTTGTAGCAACCCCAGGCAGACTTTTGGATCATTTAAACCGAAATTCAATAAACCTTAATAATGTAAAACATCTTGTGCTTGATGAAGTTGACAGGATGTTTGATATGGGATTTAGAGATGATGTTGATAGAATTATAAATCAGGTTCCAAAAGACAGGCAGATTCTTTTATTCAGTGCCACAATGCCGGGCAATGTGCAGTCAGTTATAAGAAAATACTTAAAATCACCTTTAGTTTTGAAAGCTCAGACCATGATTGATAAGAGCAAACTTAATCAGGTTTACTATGATGTTGATAGGGGAAGGAAATTTTCATTATTAGTTCATTTGCTTAGTAAAAAAGTAGATGGATTGGCTCTTATATTTTGCGGAACAAGAATGGAAGTAGACCATCTTACAGCAAATCTAAAGCAAAATGATATTCATGCAATGGCTATTCACGGAGGTCTTACCCAAAACAAAAGAATTCATGCTTTGGATTCTTTGAAAAAAGAAAAGACCAGAATTCTTGTGGCAACAGATGTTGCGGCAAGAGGACTTGATATTAAAAATGTCACTCAGGTTTATAATTACGATGTTCCAAAAACCTCAGAAGATTATATCCACAGAATTGGAAGAACCGCAAGAGCCGGGAAAAACGGAGAGGCTATAACTTTATTGTCAGATAGAGATTATGATAATTTCAGGTGCGTTTTATCAGACCGTAAACTAGATATAAAAAGTCTTGGCGTGCCAAATATACCAAAATTAATGTTTGACCGAAATCTCATACAACAGAGAAGTATGGGAACCAGGGGAGGTTTTGAAGGAAGAAGCAATAGTTCAGGTGGCTATGGCGGAAACCGTTCAGGTGGCTATGGCGGAAGAAGCAATAGTTCTGGAGGAAGAACCAGTGGATTTAGCGGAAGAAGCAATAGTTCAGGAAGTTACGGTGGAAGAAGCAATAGTTCTGGAGGACAAAGCAATAGTTCAGGTGGCTATGGCGGAAACCGTTCTGGAAGTTACGGTGGAAGAAGCAATAGTTCTGGAGGAAGAACCAGTGGATTTAGCGGAAGAAGCAATAGTTCTGGCGGAAACCGTTCAGGGAATGATGATAAAAGAATATCAAATAAACCAAACAGGCGAAGGAGATATTGAGTTTTAGAGACTTTTTTTAAAGTATTTAATATTTTAATTTATTGTTATTTATAGGTGATAATTATGGAAATAGATGTAGATTCGGAAATATTGAACTCTTGTAGAAAGGATTTTGTGAATAATTTGCAATTAGGAATGGATTCTGAATTAGTTCGATCTTCGTTTTTAGCAAATACAAAAAGAAACCTTGAGAATTATAACTCCTGGATACATCCAGATGAACCTTTGAGAGTGTATGAAAAGAAATATGGTGGTGGGATTGTACTCAGTACACAGCCATACACAATATATCCAACAAAAGGACATTTTTATGTGACAAAAGACGGAGTTGATTTAAAAAGAACTTGTGGAAGATCTTGCTAATTTTGGTCTGTCAAACCAAGGTGTTTATAAAACAGCAAGATCCTTTTTATATGCATCAAACGACAATTTGGATGAATTATTAAGTATTGATTCTGTTGAAGATATGATTACAGGCGGAAAACTTAAAAGAGAGATTAAGGATACTTATTTAGAAATACATTGCTTTAGCGATGAGGGGAAGGATGATCGATTTGCGGAAACTTATTTAGAAAAATTCAGAAATAGGGGTTATACTGTTGAGACCAAATAAATAACTTCATTCTTTTGAAAATGAAATAGCTACTTTTCATTAAAGTTCAATTCACAAAGTAGTTTATTAAAAATAATAAAATATAACTCAATTTTTAGAAATTTTGAATCTATTCAACAAAAATCCCATTAACAATTCCATCCTGTCCAGGTCTGCTAGTAACTCTCACATGTCCTTTATCAGTTTCAATAATTGCTCCTTTAGTAATCACTTTTTCCCGGTTAAACCTGAAATTTGCATTATTCTTGACAACCTGAAGGATTTTGTGCTTTTTCCCGGCTACATTCACAAATTCAGCATTAAGCATTTTTGTCTTGTAATTTCCTCCTTTTGTTCGATTAACGCTGACTTTTCTTATTCCTATTTTTACAGGGATAAAATAGCCACCTCTCTCAAATTTTTTCTTTTTTCTGTTAGTAAGGGCTCTTCCTCCCGTACTTTTTCTCCTGCTTTTCAAACACCAAAACACCATAATAAAATTAATAAATTAAATAACCAAAAATCAAAAAATAAAAGCTGTATACGTTATGACCTGCATTTATTATTCGCTGTCGTCAGATGTGTCTGTTTCTTCTTCAGAATCTGTATCGTAGTATCTCATTTATCTATGTCGAAAAACAAGTATATATAGATTTTGGATGTTTGATATATATTTTTTATGATAGAAATCTATATATTATTTAATTAATCCTAAATTACCTATCAAAAATTCAATTTTTATTAGATTCTTATATTGAATTATTGTTTTATAAGACCCTATATTTAACCAATTATTTCTTATTTTTAATTATTTTTCTATTAACTTTATGTCAAAAGATTCAAAAGAGGAAAAAATAGTAAATACTAAGGAAGCGACTAAAACAAAAGAATCAACACACAAAAATACCCTGAAGATGAATTATAAAATGTTCGCAGTTCTTCTTCTTGTAGGAGGTCTGGCAATTGGTTTACTTGCAGGCATGTTGTTAAATTCATGTCCGGAATCAACACAATCTATGAACTCGCAGGAGGCTGGGGACAAAGCAGTGGAATTCATTACAACTAATTTGTTAGGTCCTGGTATTTCAGCAGAACTAGTTTCAATAGAAGAACTTAATGGAGGTTCTCTGTACAAACTTGAGTTAAACATTTCAGATGGCAGCAGTTCACAGGTTGCGGAATCCTACATAACAAGCGATGGTGAATATATATTCCCACAGGGAATTCCAACAGGAGAATTTGCGGCTTTGAAGCAAGCGGCAGAGGAACAGCAAGATCAGCAACAAGAACAGGAAATGGAAGCAATTCCAAAAACCGAGAAACCTGAGGTAAAATTGTTTATAATGTCTTATTGTCCTTATGGTTTACAGGCAATGAAAGCAGCAGTACCTGCATACGAATTGTTGGATGGAAAAGCGGATATGACAATAAACTTCGTAAGTTATGCAATGCATGATAAATTAGAACTTGATGAAAACCTAAGAATGTACTGCATACAGGAAGAACAAAAAGAAGTATTTTTGGACTATATGGCTTGTTTCACAGAAAGCGATGATTATGAATCATGTCTTGATGAAACAAATGTTGATAAAACAAAACTTGATTCCTGTGTAACAAGAGTTGATGAAGAATACAAAGTAACTGAAATGTATAATGACAAAAGCACATGGGCAAGCGGGAGATTCCCAATGTTCAATGTTGAAAAAGAAGACAATGAAGCTTATGGAGTTCAGGGCTCACCAACAATGGTAATTAATGGTAAAGTTGTTAGTGTAAGCAGGTCACCAGAAGCATACAAAGAAGCAATTTGTTCAGCATTTGTAACACCTCCAGCAGAATGCGATGAAACACTTTCAGAAAGTCCGGCATCACCAGGATTTGGCGGTGGCACAGGAACAGCTTCAACAGACGGTTGCGCTAGTTAATAATTGATTTGTTTTTAATTTATTTTGATTTTTCTTTAAATTAGTGTTATTTATCAGTAAATTTTAGGCAATTATTTTTGTTTGAGCTACTTTTATTTTTTAATAAGTGAGTTTATGGACAGGAAAAGACTGGCGGCAAGAATCTTGAAAGTGGGCAGAAATAAAGTCTGGTTTGACCACACAAAAAAGAAAGAAATAGAAGAATCAATAACTGCCGCTGATTTCAGGGAATTAATCAAGAAAAAGGCAATAAAGAAAATTCCTGAAAAGAAAAATTTATCAATTCGAAAGAAAGTTAAAAAAGGAACCGGAAGCAGAAAAGGAGCAAAATATTCCCGTTTAGGCAAAAAAAGGAGATGGATTATAAAAATTCGGGGTTTGAGAGCAGAATTAAAAAGATTGCTTGGCTCTGATAAGATTGAAAAGACAATTTACAAAGATTTATACAGGAAATCCGGTGGCGGATTTTTCAGGGATAAATCACACTTAAATTCTTATCTTGAAAGGCAGGAATTAGTCAAGAAATAGATTATTTTAGAGATTTATTGTTGCGGTTGAGAAAACCATTTTGATTAATTATTTTATTTTAATAATTCAACTTGTTGAATTCTTGGTACGGGGGTTACTTTTAAAGTTTTCTAATCATATTATGGGACTTGAATACATACACGCGGCATTATTGTTGCATGAAGCAAAAAAGGATATTGATGAGGCTTCAGTATCTAAAATTATTGAATCTGTTGGTTTAACCGCAGATAAAGCAATGATTAAATCAACCGTGGAAAATTTAAAAGAAGTTAATATTGAAGAGGTCTTAAGTTCTGCAGTAGCAGCTCCGGTAGCAGCAGCTCCAACCGCATCAGCAGGAGGAGAAGAGAAAGAAGAAAAGAAAGAAGAAGACACAGAGAAGAAAACCGAGGCAGCAGCAACAGGATTAAGTTCTTTATTCGGATAATTTTTATTGGTTTTTGGTTGTAATAATTTAATCAGAATTAATTATAGTTTTGTTTTCTCTAATATAAAATTTATTTAAAATAAAATATTTTTATTTTATTATGGTTGATATTATTACCGAAGATTATACAGAAAAATATTTAAGAGACAAAAAAGAATAAATTATAGTGTGCTTAACGATGTAGGTACAGTTGGTATATCTTTAGGTTCTTTTTGGTTAGGTTCAGTTATAAGTGAATATAATGAAATAATTGGTGAAACAGGAAATATTTATGCAGATTTTTTGATGGGTGTTATGCCAACTGTTTGGTATGTTATTGGTGTATGTGCTGCAGGTGCTGCTCTCCATGATTTTAAAAGAAATATAAAAAATTATAAACAATTGGAAATACCCGAGAATATTTAAATAAATAATTTAATTGTTTGTTTATTAGTGGTTAAAATGAATTTAAGAGATCGTGTAAATTGTAGGGCATATAAATTGTTAGGTGATTTTTCTCTTAAAGGTGGAGATGTCTTCACAGCAGTAGGATATTTTGAAAAAACTCTGGAGATAAATCCTGATGATGAAAAATATCACTACAAACTCGGGGTCTGTTATTTTCCTTTGAATAGAATGGAATATGCTGAAAAAGAATTTAGAAAAGTTTTAGAACTAAACCTTGGCAATGAGCTGGCTTGGATGAGCCTTGGGGATATTTATATGCTAAATATCCCTGACAGAAAAGAAGAAGGAATTTGGTATAATGAAATTGGAAAATGTATTAGTGGATTAAAAGAGGTATGCAAAGATCCGCTTAAAATGCAAATCGAAGAAATTATAGAAAAATACAGTAATTCTGTTGGAATCTCTTATGTTGAATTTGATGAAAATAAGAATATTTCTTTCGGGGATTAATGTTAAATAAATATTATTTGTAAGTAGTATTATGGTAGAAATAGAAAGTTATCTTAAAGCTATCTTAAAAGATACTTCACTTTCAGATAAATCTAAAGAGGTATTGTTAGAGGGAGCTACAGAGCTTTATGAAGAACTCAAACCTTTTCGTTATTCTGGAAAAATTAAAGCAAATGTTGCGTTATATTTGGCATGCGATGAACATTCGTGCGCAATACCAAAGAAAATCCCAAATCCCAAACTCCCACTTTTACATAAGGCAAGGAAGAAAACAGGAATAGAAAAAGTAGATATTATTGATAGAATAGATTCTATGTGCAAATTGGCAAATTTTGAAGGAGATTGCATTCCAGAAAGAGCAAAGTATATTCTGAAGGAGTATCAGGAGAAAGATCCTATAGAATATGGTAAAGGAGCGCCTGTTGGAACCGCGGTAAGCGCAATTTATATAGCTTCTAAACTTTGCGAGGAGCCATTAACACAAAGAGAATTGCAGGAATATTTTGGTGTGAATGATGTTACAATCAGAAAAAGATATAAAGAGATGAAAAATACTTTAGGACTTTGTTTTTGATTATTCAACCAAAATCCCAAATTTTCCAGGCCAGGATTCTTTTATCGAATCTTTTGTAATCTCAATTTCACACTTAAATTCTTTCTCCAAAAATTCTTTGTTTTCTTCAATTAATTTATCTTCTTCAGGATTAAATATTCCTGTTCCGTTTCCCAAAATTCTTTTAATTAATCTCTGAATTTCCTTTGATTTTTTTCTTGCTTCTTCAAATTTCATGGATTCTTTTATCAGTTCGCTGAAGTCATGGTTTTCTTCAAGTTTCGTTTCCAAGTTAGAGAATAGTTTATATTTCCATTTCTCGGGAACCACGATTTTAATTTTTTTTGGGTGTCCTATTTTTGCAAGTTCAATCACAACTTTTATGTCTTCAAGTAAATTGGATATAATATCTTCATTATTCTCAGCAGTTTCATTAATTTTTTCTTTATCAAATTCAGGCAATTTGCTTATACACACAAAATCCTTGTTTCCAGTTTTTTCCCAGATTTCTTCGCAGAGAAATGGGGTGACTGGGGCAAGAATCTTTGTCTGCAGTTCTATAAATTTTGACAAGAGTTCTTTGTTGTAATTAATTGTTCTTCTTTTATACCATTTGAAATGATTTTGCAATTCAAAAAATCCAATTTGCAAAACTAATTTTGTTTCAAGATTGTCATAGTTTTCATAAACTTTTTTCATTGTGCGGTTCATTACAGATTCAAACCATTTATCTATGCTTTTATATTCTTCATAAGTTTCATGTTCGGAGGTTGCGAATTCATAGAATCTTTTTAACTTGGCTCCAATTGATTTGCTTTCTTTTAGTTCAATATTTACATCATCCATGCCGGTTGTTCCCGCGTAAGCAACCACAAACCGTAGAGTATCGATTGGGTAATCATTAATCGCATCTTTCATAAACACAACATTTCCTTTGCTTTTGCTCATCTTTTCCCCATCCAACATAACATGACCGTTTACGCTGATTCCTGTTGGGAGGTTTTCTTCAGGGAAAATTGCTGTGTGGTTAAACATGCAGAATGTGAGATGATTTTGAATTAAATCCTTGCCAGAATTTCTTACCTGGAAACCGTTTTTGTACCAGTAGATAAATTCTTCTCTCATTTTTTTAAGAGTTTCCGTGTCCACTTTATTGTTCTCGGATATTTTGTCGGGATTATCTCCTTTTCCAAGGAAGATATAATCAAAGAACTCTTCGTTTAGGACTTTATCATTTTTCAGATTTCCTTCCTGAAGATAATTTGAGATTGTGTAATAAGCCATGTACAAAGTGCTGTCAGACAGACTCTCAATTACCTGGGTTTCATCAAAAGGAAGTGTTGTTCCTATTGAGGTTTTTTTGTTTCTTGTGCAAGCCCAGTCATTGAGCCAGTCAATTGTGTAATGGAAATTCTCTTTTATTTCAGAAGGATAATATCTCATCCTGTCAACAAGTTCGTGGGTTTTTTTCTTTAGTTCTTTATTGCTGTAGTTAATAAACCACTGGTCTTTCACGATTTTGATTACAGCCTGATTGAGGCATCGGCAGATTACTTTTTCGGGAAGTATGAAATATTTTGCGCCAATTCCTTCACTTATAAATTTCTCAGTAAGCTCTTCTTTTACCTCAGAAACTTTTTTCCCTTCAAATCCTTTTATTTTTAGGATTCCTGAGTGAAATTCTTTTTTGTAGATTTCTTTTGTTGCGATTTCAAGTTTATCTTTTTCTTTCTGGGATTTAATTTTCATTTTTTCAACGAGTTCTGCGGCGGGAAATTCCCCGAATTCTTCCAGTTTTATTAGTGAGATAAAATCAAAATTAAGGTCTTCTTCATTCAGTTCATATTTTTCCCTGAGTTCTTTATTCTCCCTGAGTTCTTTAACTCCAGCATAATCAAAAGGGGCATGAGCTGGAACACACATCACAATTCCTGACCCTATTTTTATATCAACAAAACTTGCGGGAAGGATTATTACTTCTTTGTTTGTTGCGGGATTTAGGACTTTCTTTTTTATGAATTCAGAGCCTTTTATTTCTTTAATCTCGGTTACCTCAAAATCCTGTTTTTTCAGATTTTCAATCATTTCCTTTGAGATAAGCCATTTTTCTCCTGAAACTTCTGCCTGAGAATAGGTTTCATCAGGATTTATCCAGAGATTGGTCACTCCGTATATTGTCTCAGGTCTATAGGTCATTACAGGCAGTTTAAATCCATCAAGTTCAAATTTCAGCAAGATAACTTCTTCAGGGACAACGCCTTCTCCTTCCGCCCTGTCATGGTCTCCGATAGGAAATCCACATTTCTCGCAGAAAACAACAGCGTGATTGCCTTTGTTTACAAGATTCTTTTCTTTTAATTTCAGGAACTGCCATTTTACAAAGCTGTCGTAAGGTTTATTTATTTCAGTGGTTATAAAACTCCTTCTCCAGTCAATCGAGAATCCCATATTCTTTAAATTTTCTTTCCATTTTTCAGGAAAGTATTCTATCCAGTGGTTTACGTCTGAAAACTTTTCCAGATCTTCTTCAGGAATTCCCATATCTCTGAGAATTTTGGTCTGTTTTTCTTCTTTCTCTTTTATTCTCTTTGCTGCGGCAACAATTGGCTGTCCTGTTGCGTGAAATCCCTGCGGGAAAAGAACATTAAATCCCTGCATTCTCTTGAACCTCGCGAGAATTTCAGTTCTCAGAGATGTAAATAAATGACCAAGATGTCCGTAACCATTTACATAAGGATAAGCAACATTTACAAAGAATTTTTCTCTGTTGTCAGGGTTTGATTCAAATATCTTTTCTTCTTCCCACTTCTTCTTCCATTTTTCCTCAATTTCCCTGAATTCCATAATATGGAAATTAGTAAATTAATTAGTCTTAATCAATACAATATTGTTGATAAATTGAGTTGGATATTATAAACGGTTATTCTTAATAACTTCTCTATAAAAATATGCGCTGTCTTTCCAACTCCTTTTAAGTGTCTGAAAATCAACATATATTAGACCAAATCTCTGCGAATACCCAAAGGTCCATTCAAAATTGTCCATAAGAGACCACATACTATATCCTTTTAAATTCACGCCTGCTTTTATTGCTTTATTTATTTCTATGAGATGTTTATGCAGAAAATCAATTCGGTTTTTATCATGAATTTCGCCTTTTTTTGTTAACTTGTCATTGAAGGCAGAACCATTTTCAGTTATATACAAAGGGATATTTCCATAATCTTTTTTTAATCTTATCAGCAAATCGTATAATCCCTGCGGATAAATTTCCAATCCCATGTCCGTATATTTGGCATTTTTTGTTTTAATTTGTTTAACCCCAAGATCATTGTTTTTTTCATCTGCTTTTACCACATCTCTGTTATAATAATTGACTCCCAAAAAGTCCATTTTGGTGTTAATGATTTTTAAGTCGTTCTTTTCAATATTGGGTGCGCCATATTTTTTCTTAAAAAAATCCAGTAATTCACTGGGATAAACGCCTTTTAAAATTGGATTCAGAAACCAGGTATTTTTAAATTGATCCTGTTTTTTGGCCGCAATTTTATCTTTCTGGGAATTGCTGGCAGGATACACAGGACTTAAATTCAGTGTAAGACCAATTTTACCATTCAGTCCCAATTGTCTGTATATATTGACCGCTTTCCCGTGCGACAAAAGGAGATTGTGAGCAACCTGAATCGCTTCTTTAGTGTTTTGTATGGCTCCTTTATAGATCCCAAAAGGGTAATTAGGTTCATTGTGAGTAATCCACATTGGAACAAGCTCGCCAAATTCTTTAAACATACATTCAGCATATTTTTCAAAAGATTCTACGATATTTCTGTTAACCCACCCTCCTTTATCCTGAAGAGCCTGCGGCAGGTCCCAGTGATATAAAGCGATTATTGGTTTTATATTTGCGTCCAGCAGAGTCTCAATTAATTTCCTGTAAAAATTAAGTCCTTTTTGGTTTGGTTTGCCACTTCCTTTTGGAAAAATTCTTGGCCAGGAAACAGAAAAACGGTATGACTGGATTCCCATTTCTTTCATCATCCGAACATCTTTTTTGTAACGGTGATAGTGGTCGCAGGATATGTCCCCATTATCTCCATTTTTTATATTACTCTTTTGGTGAGATAATTTATCCCAGACAGACAATCCTTTGCCGTCTTCTTTCCAGGCTCCTTCTATCTGATATGCTGAAGTAGCCGCACCCCATTCAAAACATTTCGGGAATATATATTTCATATTGAAGTATTTTCATTATATTTTTTATTTTTTAGCGCCATATTACTAAATAGATATATTCTATTTGTTTGGATAATATCCTGAATTTCAGTGAGTTTAAGGGTTTATTAAATTTATATAAAATCTATTATGCCAAAGAACTCTGTAAAATCGAGGATGAGAAAAATCAAGAGAAGAATAAGGAAAGAAAGGGCGAGATTGTAGTTTTTGGATATTCTTAATTAAACTATTATTTAAAGATAGAATTATTAATAAATAATGGGAAGTGTTAAGGATATGGAGATTTTAGAAAAACCAGATGGAGATAATTTAGGTATTGGAAGATTTACTTTCTCTGATGATTATTCTGTTATGGATTGGGGTAAAATGCCTGATTCTATTAAAAATAAGGGAGCTTCTTTATGCATGGCGGGAGGTTATTGTTTTGAAATAGCAGAAGAACAGGAAATTAATACGCATTATCGAGGTCTTGTGAATAAAGACGGGAAAGTTGTTTACACAGATGAACTTGATGAACCAACAAATGTGATGGAAGTTGATTTAGTTAGAGTAGTTCCTCCGGAATTTAAAGACGGAAAATATCATTATGCGAATAGACAAGCAATTAACAATCTACTCATACCTCTTGAAGTAATTTACCGGAATAGTTTACCGAAAGGTTCAAGTGTTTTCAGGAGACTGGAAAGAGGGGATATTGGTTATAAAGATTTGGGGCTGGACCATTATCCTGAACAAGGAGAAAAATTAGACAATCCTCTCTTAGATGTAAGCACAAAACTGGAAGAAACAGACAGGTATATAAAATGGGAGGAAGCCCAGAAGTTGGCTGGATTAACTAATGAAGAAACAGACGAAATTAAAGGAACTCTTTTAAACACAAATAATCTAATTACTAAAATTGCTGGGAAAGCGGATTTGGTAAATGAAGATGGTAAAATAGAATTAGCTTATAACCCTGACAGGGAATTAATGCTTGTTGATGTGCTTGGAACTTTGGATGAATGCAGATTTACTTACGAAGGTATTCCGGTAAGCAAAGAAATTGCGAGAGAATATTATAGGAATACTTTTTGGGCGGATGATGTAGAGACTGCCAAAAGAGTTGCAAAAGAAAATGGAATAAAAGACTGGAGAAAAATCTGCAGGTCAGAGCCCCCGCAATTGGGTGTGGGATTGGATAGAATTGTATCAAATATGTATACTTCCACAGCAAATGAATTTATTGGCAGGAAATTTTTTGATGCTCCAAAACTTGGAGCAGTTGTTGGAGATTATCTGGATTGGCGGGTTTAAATATAAACAGCCTCATTAAATAATTATCTTGATTCTTAGATATATTTCGGAGGTATTTATATGGGGGTTCGTATCAATAAAATTAAAAAAATTGCTGAAAATATTATTTCCATATTATCAGTTTCAGTTATATTTTTATTTGTAATATTTTATTATTTTGGTAATGATATTATAAACAGTCCCTTATTTTATGGTGATTTGGGAGGAATATTTGTTGGAAATTTAACAACAGGCGAAAAGAATATTAATTTAATCTATACTCTAAATGGAGATAAAGGTTATATAAACTATGTTGTGTATCGAGGTTTAAAAGATCATCTTCAGGGAATGGGGGGCTCAGTAACTTATAATTATATAGAACCAACAGATAAAGATTTTATAATGAAGAAGTTAAATAATAAGAAACAGGACGAATTGTTATTTACTTTGGTGGATAAGATAAAAAATAAGTCTTTAGATAAAGATAATCAAGTTCGAATTGCTATAAGTCTTGTTCAAAATATTCCTTATGATTATGCGGGACTTTCTTCTTTAGATTCAGATGGAAAATACCCTTATGAAGTGATATATGATGGACGTGGAGTCTGTGGAGAAAAATCGGAGTTATTAGCTTATTTATTAAGAGGCTTGGGTTATGGGGTTGTTCTTTTTGAATATACTGTTGAAAATCATAGAGCAGTAGGGATAAAATGTCCAGTTCAATATAGTTATAAAAATTCGGGTTATTGTTTCATTGAATCAACAACCCCTTCAATAATTACTGATGACCAATTAGAATACCCTGGATTTGGTAAACTTATTGATGGCCGATTAGAATACACTAGATATGGTAAACTTTATTCAACACCAGAAATTATTTATATATGTGATGGTATTTCATTTAATAGTGTTTCAGAAGAATATCAAGATACCCAAAAAATGGTTGAGCTAAATAAACTTGCAGAAAATTCTGGAGGATTTCTTTACCCAGATAATTACGAAAAATGGGAATTTTTAATGGATAAATATGGTATTAGAAATTCAGAAGAATAATTTAAATTAAATAAATATATAATTTTCAAAGCTATTTAGATTATGGTCAAAACAAAAAGAAATAATATTAAAAAACAACAGAAAAATAAAATAGGTGTTTGTAGTGAAAGTAAAAAAAGAAATATGGGGATGAATATAGAATATTTAATTATAGTTTGTTCGGTTTTATTAGGATTTTTTATTGGTGAATTTATTAATAATTCTTTAATTTTAATTGGAGCAATAGATATTATCGGAAAGGTTTTTGCATATTTTATTTTAATTGCAGCTTTCTTTTGGATTTTAGTTACACTTTGTGAAAAAAATAGATAAAGTTTCTGAATTAAATTCCTTTAAATTAATTTATCTTATGCAAGAAAGAATTGGAAATGTGAATTTGTATCTAGTTGTTCTAATTTTATTATTATTTGGGCTTGTAATACATCAATATTATTTGTTAAATCTTGTCGAAGAAGGATTGACTATTGATTTTGATCAGATAATATTAAATGAAAATAAAGATTTCTATGTGGAAATTAGCGATGTAGGTCTTATGCCTAATTGTGTGGGTGGTTTGCTTGAAATTAAAAAACAACCTTGTTTATTAATCAATTTAAAAGTTTTGAATAATGCCCAACATACTTTTAGATTTTTGTTGGATAAACACAGTATTGTTTTAAAGGATGGAACTCAACATGGTTTATATGTTGGATATTTTGGTATGGGTGGTGGATTACCAAGAGGATGTTATCGTTTACCACCCCCTGAATTATATGCGGGTGAGATTTTATATCCAACTGGAGAAAAGAGTTTTAAATTATGTTTCCCTTTAGTAAAAAAAGAAGAAAACCCAAAACTAAAAATAGGTATTTTATATGATTTTGATATAGAAACTCAAGAAGGATTAATAAAAAAAATAGGTGGAGAAGAAAAAGAATATACTTTTGATTTAGTTCCTTTTTTAGAAAATATATCTCTTCTAAAATTTGATTATTCTTCACTTACTTTTAATGAAGCTATAACCATTAAATCAGAGTACAACAGTACAACAAATATTCTTGAGATAATCTACGAAGATCTGACTAATTTAACTGAGAATATCACATTTGAAGTATTAAATAACACAGGGATTTATTTTAGACAAACTTATGAGTCAAGTAATTTAACGATAATCCTTAATGAGGTCCCTAAAAATCAGACCTGGGCTATAATTTATAGTATAAATCACCAAATATTTAAGAATTAATATTATGTTTGATAAACAAACCTATTTTTGAAAATAATTGTTAATAAAATAAGCCTCAGCCGAGGTTTCCAGAACCATTTCTTTTATTTTTTGAAATAGTTGCGTTGAACTCGGGACCTCGTGCTTACCAAGCACGCACTCTACCAGATTGCTCCCTCCCTTTGAGGTGTGATTAATAAGGGTAGGTCTGAGCTACTGAGGCATAAATTATAATTATTTTTTTATTTTACCCTTATCTTATTTTAAGAATGTCGACTTTAATAAATTTTTTGAATATATATTATGATTTTAACACAAAACCAAATTATTATTTTAGGTATTTTGGTTATCTGTATATGTGCTGTAATAGGAGTTAATCCTATGAGGCTTTGATTATAACTGAAGATATATTATTTTTAATTTCTTAACAAATATCAATTCAAGAAAACAATTCCAGATTATTTATAAAGACCTTTTTTGGTGAGTTCTTTAACCCCGTGATTGTCGTATTTTGCTATTATATCACCTCTATCATCTGATTGCACCTCCCAGGGTTTTACAAGAACTACTCTGTTGAGTTCTATCCATAAACCTCTCTTTTTTGCCCCCGGAATCCTGCATAATCTGGTTTTCTCATCCATGCAATAAACCCTAAAATGAGCTCCTCCAAGTTTTTCTTCAACAACACCTATAATTTCATCATCTTTAGGCAGTCTTATTTTAATTTCCACTTCCTCCATTAATAATAAGAACTAATAAGTAGACAAGGAGTGATTTATTAATAACTCCAAAAATATAGATTAATCAGGTAAGGCTCATTATTTCCCCTGAGACCTGAACTGAAATATGTGCATCGGTTCTTTTTATCCGGAATACTCCTTTCAGAAATAAAATAATGTTCTCCTGAAGCCCAAATAATTCCGGTTTTAAGAAGCAGGTTTAAATCCTCTTTATTTTGGTCATAATCATAAATCCAGAAGGTTCTTGGTTCATTCCCGTAAGACAAAGAATATTCGCTCAGAGTTCTTTTATTCACAACCGCATGAGTTCCATCTGATAAAATAGTGTTTCCATTATTTGTAATATCCCTTGATATAGTATCTCTAAAAGTGTAATCTCTTGGATTTGAAATCCCTGAGATTTTGATATCAATCCATTCTTCTGCAGCGCCCGTCCAGTCCGCGACTACAGGATCTATCTGATAAATTGTAATATTTCCAACCCCTGGAATCAAACAGGTTCCCCCTTCAAAAATATTTAGAGGAGCGCAACCCGTGATATTTACATTTGTCTGCGTA
>JAUVLW010000003.1 GCA_030600555.1 Candidatus Aenigmatarchaeota archaeon | reverse complement strand
AATACAAATGCAAATATTTTAATCGATGATAATGCAAAAATTCTTGAATGGAATAATTTAACAAATAATTCTTTGGTTTCTTATTCAGTTCAGACCCCTTTAATTCACCCTTATTTGTATGAAATAGGTCCTGCTGAAATTGATTATTTTAATAAAATTTTTATAGAAGCAAGACCTTGGTATTTGGCTGTTGACCCTGTAGAAAGTTTATGGTCAGAGAGCAATTCGGTGTCCAGTGGTTTAAGTTTAACATCTTCATCAAATGCAGATGGTTCAGGAACCGGAACCTGGGCGGATGCAAGCGGGAAATGGACAAAAGCCACTTATGAATGGTGGGAATTTACAATGGCTAATTTAACGCAAACAGGAGATATAAATAATGTAACTCTTCATCTTAGGCACTACCAGAGCTTGTGGGCGGATGATAATTATTTAATCCAGATATACAATGGCTCGACATGGATAAATGTTCAGTCTTATACAGATGGAAGCGGTCCGCCAACGCAGGATACAAATGATAGTTGGGATGTTAAATCTTTAGGTCTGGATACTATTGCGGAGGTTAATGCGGCTAAGATAAGAATAATTGGTAATGGCGTGTCTGGGGGTGAAGATACCGTAAACTGGTTTGTTGATTGGGTTGAATTAAGGGTTAATATTTCAACCACCCCCCCTGCAATAATAGCAAATGCGACTTCACCAAGCCTACTTTACACCAATACCGATTGGTTGATTAATTTGACAATAACAGACCCCAATTTAGGAAATACTTTAACAGGTTATGTTCAGTTTTATATAAATGATTCAAAGGTCGGTTCAGTTCATTCACAGACAGTAGATAATAACACGAACACTTTAATAGCAACTTTAGGTTCTGGTAATTTCAGCAAATGGGATAATTTAACTGTGGAAGTATGGGCGAGCGATGGGACGGAAAATATAACCAAATCAAATTTAACTGTTGTTATAATTTCAAATTCCCCCCCAACAACAGTTAACCCAACTTTAGACCCAATAACAGTTTACAAAACCACCTCACAAGTTACTTGTAATAATGGGACTGTTTCAGATGCTGACGGGGATTCAATAAACTGGCATTATCAATGGTATGTAAATGATATTGAAGGTGTTACCACGCAGAGTATTTCAAATATTTCTTATAATAAAGACGATGTGTTAATTTGCGAGATTTGGGCAGCTGATGGAGAAGACAATTCAACAAAATATAATTCTTCATCTGTGACTATTTCTAATTCACTACCTGCAGTTACAGAACCAACTTTGAATAATACAACCCCTTTGACAGATGATATTTTGAGTTGCGATGGGGGAATTTTCAGCGATGGGGATGGAGATTCAGAATCAGCAAGATATTATCGATGGTATGATTCAGATGTTTTAATGTCAGGTCAGACCACCAATACTTTGGATTTATCAGTTTCCAATCTAGACAAGGGCGATACAATTATATGTTCTATTGCAGTAAATGACGGCGAAGACAATTCGACCTGGATAAATTCTTCAAATACTGCAACAATACAAAATTCTGCGCCGAGCATACAAATCCAGAATATTTTTGTAAACTGCTCTGCGGGGCATTGTTTTGATGTAACTGCGGGAGTTGTAGATCTTGATGGTTTTTCTGATATAACAGCAACAAACATTTCTTCAACCAGTGGAACTTGCATAAATATTGCGAATTCAACTTCAGAAAATTATTTCAACTCAACATGGAATTGTTCAGGAATCGCTTTCCAGTCCACAACAATAATTATCGGTTTTACAGATGCATCCAGTTCTTATATTCAAACAACACAAACTATAAATTCATATCCAAATAAGATTCCTGAAATAACAACTGTGGAGTTAACCCCGGATTCACCAACTCAAAATAATGACCTTACTTGCGCTGTTTTGGGTTGGAATGATGAAGATGGAGATTCACAGAATTATTATTATGAATGGTATAAAAATGGGAATTTGAATTTAACAATTCCTTCAGACCAGACAACAAACATTTTGAGTTCAGGAAATACCACTAATGGAGAAACCTGGAATTGCACGGTTATTCCTTACGACGGTTATGAAAACGGAACTTCATTAACAGACAGTGTTTTAGTTGAAAATAATCCCCCAAATAAACCAACCCTAAATTTACCTTCAGATGGCGCAGCAAATCAGGAAATTTCAGTAATTCTAAATGTAACTGTAACAGATCCCAATGGAGATGCGATGAATGTAACTTTTTGGGATAATTCAACAGGACAGCAGATAAATATTACCCAGACAGGTATAGCAAACGGAGGCTATGCAACAGTAATGTGGTCTGGTTTGAGTTACACAACAATTTATTACTGGTACGCAAATTCAACTGACGGGGAATATGAAAATAAAAGCGACATCTGGAATTTTACAACAGGGTCGGATCTGGTGGCTTTTTCCGTTTCTTTGAATTCTCCACAGAACCAAATCCCGACAAATGATAACACAACAGATTTTAATTTCACTGTTTCAGGAAACAAGAATTTTTATAACTGTACTCTGTATTTGAATGACACCAATAAAGGAAATAATGATTCTGTTTCAAATGATATCTCAACAATTATAACTTCAACAGAACTTGATGATGGTTTCTATGAATGGTATGTAAACTGCACTGTGAATGGAGTAACTAACCAGTCAGAAATAAGGGAACTTACAATAGATACAACACCTCCAAACTGTATTCTGGTAAGCATAACCCCAAATGATATAGAGGCAAATTCAACAGGATTATTTGAGGTTATTATAAATTGCACAGATGAATCTGGAATAAACCAATCGAGATATTTAATTACTAGAACTCTTGAAGGGATGACTCCTCCTGGTCTTCCTAATTTATGGAGTATAAGACCTCCTGTGAATGACCACGCACAGAATTATAGTTCTGCTGAATATAATATCTCGCAAATATTATTGGCGGATTCGAGAGGTATGGGTAAATGGTATGATTCTGAGATATTCACAAATAATTATGATTATGCGGTTAGCGCTTATAAGGGTCCTTTAGTAAATCCTTATCTTTCCCTCGCCAATGGCACTACATGGGCATCCTTGAATCTTAGTTGGAATATTGAACCTGTAGCTTTTAGAAGCACTTTATTTTTATCAAGAGGTTATATGGAAACTGAACTCAAGAAAGATTATGAGTTATATAAGGATAATTCATTATTAATAAAATACTGGAATTTGGAAGTAATGAGGGGAACGCAGAATTATACGATTTGCGGATTTAGAAATATACAGTATTCAGGAGCCCCAAACAAAGATTTATTAACTTATTATTGCAACAGTTCTTACAATGTAAGCGATGGGTTGCAGCCACCTTTATCTTCTAACTGTGTATCCATTGCTTCATTTTCAACAACCGATTTAGATTATATTTATTATACTTCAAGAAATAGCAGTTATGGCGGCGGTTCCTGTTATTCTATAACAAATGGATTGTGGGACGGGATTATAGCAACAGATACTTATTATATTTATTATATTTCTACAGTCCTTGCTGTGAAGGGAATATATCTGGTGAGGTATGCAAACGGGACTTCAGGAACAAATGTGAGTTTTGCGGATAGTGAAGTTGCATGGACTACGGTAGATAATGGTGTTAATTATAATCAGGCGCAATTCACTCCGGATATATGGTTTTCAACAGTAAAAAATGGTGATCAGTTTCAGTTAGGTTTTTATGTGGAAGATAAAGCGGGAAATAATCTAACTAATTTCACGTTTTATACAGATGATATCGGGGATGTAAGTTATCCAATAACCAGTCCGAATATAGGCTGGTATAACAGCAGCGTAACAGGTTTAGATATGAATTTAAATGGAACTCATGGCGAGGTTATGATTATAAGAGTTAATACAGCTAAAGATGCAGATGCAGTTGGAAGCGTGAATCATAGTTTATATCTATGCAATCCTGATGGCTCAATAAATTTTACTATCAACAACAGTTTTTACAGCAACGATGATAGTGATATGAGTATGGATTTTAATACCAGTTTGGTTCCTGATGGAATATATAAAATAAATGTGACTGCAATAGCGGATGATAATCTGAATGATATTGAAAGTCATTTAACCCATGAAAATTTCACAATCGACAATACAAACCCTTTCATATCCTTCAATCCAAATACAGATACAAACAATACTTATGGTCGGGATTGGATATTCATAAATATAACAGCTTCAGATGCGAACAAAGATGCAGTTCTGCTTTACTGGAATGGAACACCAGAGATTTTTGACAATAATGACGGAAACTTTTACTGGAAAAACAAAACCAGTTTATCAGAGGATACCTATGTTTTTTACGCGTGGATTAATGATACTGTAAATCATATAAACCAGACAGAGAACAGGCAGATAACAATTGACATTTCCGGACCAATCATTACTTTGATAACTCCAGTAAATAATTCAGGAGATAATGATGGAAATATTATTTTTGAGTATAATGTTACTGATGCCACTAATATAACAAACTGCACTTTAATATTTCAGGGAGGGTCAAATCAAACAAATGAAACGGTGGTTAGGAACCAGACACAAAGTTTTTATATAAACAATCTTATTGAATGTGGATATAATTGGAGTATTTTGTGTTATGATGATGTTAGCAACCAGGGAAATTCACTTACAAAATATTTTGATGTGGTTCTTACAACTGATTTCGGTGGGGAAACAACTGATTTATCGCAGGTGAATGACACTTCAGATATTGAAAATTTTACTGTGGAAAATCCGGATGATGGAAAGATAGAATATATTCAAAATATAAATCTTAGCGGGGGCGTTAATTTAAATAATTTAATAACTATTTCTAATAACTTTATTTCTGTTGATGTTGTGACAGAGCAAAGATTAAATAAATCCGCAAGATTGTTTTTTTATAATTTGACTTACGAACAAACACCAATTATCCTGAGAGACAATGAAATTTGCTCTGACTGCAAAATAGAATCTTACCAACAGGGCAACTTGACCTTTAATATAACTCATTTCACAAATTATACTTCAGGCGCAAACAGCAATCTGACAATTTGGGATGAAACAGACCCTGAAGGGGGGAATCTGGTAAAGTCCGCTGGCGAGCAGATAACATTTTTTGCGAATTATACAAACCGAACTTCAGGAGAATCAATAAACAGCACAGGTCTGGTTTATTGTGAAATACAATTTTTTGATTCAACAGATAATATGACTTTCAATGAAACTTCTTCGCTTTATGAATACAACCGCAGTTTTGGTTCTTCAGGAATTTATGATTGGAATGTAACCTGCAATGGTTCTTCTTTAAGCTATGAAATCCTGAATACTTCGGATGATGTTGAAGTGGGCTCGTCTTCACTGGAAGTTTATCTGATGTTGCCTTTATCAATTCCCGGGGAAGGCGATGCGGAGAATGGTGGAGAATATAAAGTTGGTCAGAATAAAGTTTTTATTCTGAAAGCAAATGTTACCTGCAGGGGCGGAGACTGCGGGGATGTAAATGGAACTGTGAGATATAATTTATCTTCTTCTGAATGGAAACCCGTGAATGCAACTTCAGACACACCATTCTATGTTGTAAATTCTTCAAATGGAAGCGCGCAGAATCCTGTTAGTTGCGGAATTCTAAATGAAAATGATTCTTGTGTCTTGAACTGGACAATAAATTCAACAGGTGATTTAAATTCAATCTGGGAATTTGATGTTATGTTCAATACTTCAACAACAGGAAATATAACAAATTCCACAAAAATTGAAATAACAAAGATATTGATAATGTCGATTTCATTTACTGAAATAAATTTTGGAGTTGTAACTCCGGCGACTATAGGAGACCAAAATCCTGCTTTGAATAATTCAAATTATTCAATTCTGGCGCACAGTAATTCCAATTCAATAGATAATTTGTGGATAAAAGGGACAGATTTAGAACCTCAGGATAATCCGGGTTATGGTTTAATAACTTATGAGATTGGAATAGGCAATATTACCTGGTATAATGAAAGTAATTTTAGTCTTTCGCAAAGTATAACCCCGGATTATCAGTTAATTGATTCAGATTTAAGTTCAGGAGAGAATAAAAGTATGTTTTTCTGGATAAATGTTCCCGGGGGTCTGGAGGCTCAGGAATATAGGGGCAGTTTATATTTCCTCGGAAACTCGACAACATAGTTTTTCTGTCGAATTAATTTAGGTTGAAGCCTGATATCTTGTCAATATTGCCCCATACATTCAATAATTAAACATTCCATAGATAATTATGCGTGCAGAGTTAAAAGTGTCGACAGTTATCTTGCTGATTGTGTTTTTAGTATTTGTACTTCAGTTTGGTTCTGGAATTGTGTTCAGCCAGTCTTATAATACTCTGAGGGTAGAATCTGGTTTTGGAACTGCGGATAATTTTGCAATTGGAACAAAAATTTCAATAACCTGTTTCGGAAATATCGAGGTCTATAAAGATGGAGAATTAAAAGAAAAAAGTCTTGGAACTCTAGAATATATCCTTCAAGAGTCTGGGGAATATTTAATTAAATGCGGGGATGAAACCAAAATTATAATTGTGAAAGATGTTGTTTTTGTGGAAGAGCCTGTGAAAGAAAACCCTGAGATTTTTGTAAAAGAAGAAACAAAAATTATATCTGAGGTGCCGGCAATTCCAATTAAAATAGTTACAACTGTTACCTCCGAGCCTGAAATTCTACCAGTAACAAATTTTTCAACATTATCTATAAAAACTTTACAACCAACACAGAAATGCGCATCAAGCGAATGCAGTCTAATTATAAATTCACCTACAAAAACTTTAGTGGATTCAGCAGGAGTTCATGTTAATTTCACAGATGTTGTTGATTTTGAATGGAATAATAATTCTTTTTATATTTCATGGCCGAACTCTTCTTTAGAACTGCAGACTTTTGCAATTTATAAGGGAACCCGATACAGTTTTAATGAATTGCAGAATATGTTTCCCGGACTTGAAGTAGGCGCAGTGATAGATGATTATAATGAAGTTTATAAATATGGTTTAAATATTTCAAATATATCTTCTTTTCTTGCGGAAGCTTTTGAGTATGTAGGTCTTGAATTGGTTGATGTTAAAGGGATTGCCTGGGATGAAATTAAAAAAACCGAGGCAGGTATTATAATAAATGATGAAATTCATCTTGGATTTAATGATTTGCTTAAAGATTATAATCTTTCTATTGTGAACAAATCAACAATTCTAATTGGTGGTGTGGGAAACAAAACAGAATTGTGGCTTGACCCAACAATCCAGTTGCAGACAGCAGATACAGAAAATCTGGAGGATACTTATGTAAATAGCAGAAGTAATCGGGTAAATACTAATTACGGAGGAGATACCAGTTTATCTCTTAGAGACTATCAGGCCAGAAGACGAAGAATTTATATCAAATTCAATATTTCAGAAATTCCTTCAGGTGTTGTTATTGATGAAGCAAAATTTTGTATATATTTATATAGCAATGGTGCTACCTCAAGCGCTTCTGTGCATCATGTTTATGATTATACTTGGGACGGGCAAACTGAAACAGGAATTACTTGGAATAATCAGGTATGCGGTATAGGGTTTGATGATTCAGGCGATTGTAATCTTACTGCAGAAGATACGCAAAATATTAATGCAGTGGGTTGGGTCTGTTGGAATGTGGCTAATATGGTTGATATAGAGTATGCTGCTGTTGATTCTAATATTTCTTTAGTATTAAGGACTCCAGAATCAGCTTCCCTTACAGCTGATTTATTTTGTTCAAAGGAATCAATTTCTGGCAGTCCCACAGGGTGTTCTGTTTCGCAGAGACCTTATTTAAACATAACTTATACAGATAGTCAACCCCCAATTTATTCTAATGTAATACAATTACCCTCAGGGAATCCTGAGTATGGGGATTCTGTTCAATGTAATTCAACATGGGAAGATAATGTTGATTTGAGCGCAGTGATTTTTAGGTCAAATTACACAGGTTCCTGGGAGAATTATACTCCTTCTAATTTAGGATCAGTTTATGATTATATTATTCCCATTTCTCAACTCACAGGGGGTGAAGTCGTGGGCTGGAATTATTGGGCAAATGATACTGCGGCTAATTGGAATAATTCAATGCCCGCACAATCTTTTACAGTGCAAAAAGCAACACCAACTTTGAACCTTTACCTAAACGGAACAGACGATGATGTGGGTTATTATCAAAATGATACAACCAATTTTACGGTGAGTTTAAGTGTTCCTGGAATGACTGTAGAACTATGGACTGATTTAACAGGAACAATGCAGCTTTGGGATTCAGGTTCAAGTCCGTTGGAGAATCTAACTAAGCTGGATTACAGTCACGGAATTTATTTGATTAAAGGAAATTTCAGCGGGAATGAAAATTATACTGCGACAGAAGAAACGCATTATCTTACAATAACGCAGGATCCTGTTAAACCAAATATAATTGATGTATCTCCTGTAAACCAGAGTTTTGGTCTTGGGAAGATTGTTACTGTGCAGGCGAATGTTACTGATAATATTGCGGTTGATACGGTGCTCTTAAATTTAACTCCTCCGGGCGGGAGTCCTGAAATTTATGTTATGGTTAATAATTCACAGGATATTTATCAGTATTCTTTTCAGGTTGCAAAAACAGGAGCTTATTATTATGAAATAATTGCTAATGATACTACCGGGAATATCCAAATATATGACCCTTATATTTATGTGCATGGAAATGCAACTTCAACGGTTTCTGTAAATAAAAACAGTTACCCTTTAAACGAGAATGTTATTTTGAATTTGCTTGAAAATAAGACTTATGATAATCTTGAAAATGGAGCAGTGCAAAAGAAAGCAGGGTTGTTAGAGCCTGAATGGATTGTTTTAACTTATGATAATTTTGAATCTGGATTTGGGAGTTATATTGATGGCGGCGGCGATTGTTCTTTATATACTGGAGGCACTTATGCGCATCAAGGTTCTAATGCAGGGAATATCCGGGACAACAGTGGCACGTCATCTTCTTTTTATCATACCAATGGCTTGGATGTAGATACTCCTGATTATACATCTATAAAAATTGATTTTTGGTTTTATGCTTTGAGTATGGATGATGATGAAGATTTTTGGGTGAGATATTCTGATGATGATGGGTCTTCATGGGATACTGTGGCAGATTATAATCACAATACTGAATTTGTAAATGATTTATTTTATAATGAGACCGTGTATATTAATGAAACCAGTTATACTTTTTCAACAACTTCGAAAATCCGTTTTCAGTGCGATGCAACAGGAAATGATGATAATGTATATATAGATGAAATAAATGTTTCTGCGACCATAGGACCTCCTCCAGAAATAGAAGCAAATACCACCTATACAAATTATACAGAAGTTATTTCCGGGGCTTTAAATGAGCTAAACAAAATAGAAATTATTGTGGATGTGCCGGTTTATGATAATTCAGGTTCTACTTTAAGGGGAAATAATAATTCGGATTTGCAATTGGAATTATATGATGGTTCTGATTGGGTTTTGATTGGTAATTTTAATGTTACTGGAACGGGTAATGTAAGTCTTTTTACAACTAATTTAACAATATTGGAATCCTGGGAAACTGAAGAAAACCGGGATTTAAGGATAAGAGGAATAAATTTTGATTATTATAATTCTTCCAACATTGATGAGATAAACTGGACAGGTGTTTGGGTAAATATTTATAATGGTTCTTCTATATTAAATACAGGTCAGACTAATATTTCAGGTTATCTTTTAATGCAAGTGCAGACCAATTCTTCAGGTTTATGGAATGTTGTGGATACGGTAATTAATGATACAAATGTTTCTCTTTTGAGGAATATTTCTGCGGGAGAATATTTTGATATAGGTTCTCTATGGAATGCTAATCCCTGGAATACAGGTTCAAGTCCTTCCGGAACTTACAGGGTTTATGCTGCTTTGACAGATGATAATGGAAATGTTCTTCAGGGGGATGATGGTGTTTCAATAGAAGGCAATGATTTATTTAAGATAACTGTGTTTGGAACAATAAATGCAACTCCGCAGATTGTTGGTTATTCAGAAACTGTTCTGATTTCAGCTGAGATGCTGGATACCACTGCAAATAAAGTTTATGTTTATATAGCAAGACCTGGTGAAAGTTATACAGGTTATGAAATGATAAATATTTCTGAAACAATGTACCAATATAATTATTCCAATACATGGATAGGCGGTGAGTATTTATATTATATATGGTCAAATAATTCTGCGGGATATAATAGCACAAGTGAAATTTATCCGTTTTATGTTGTTGCGAATGCTGCGATGTATGTGGCTACTGTGAATGATACTTATGGACCAAATAATCAGGTTAATTTAACGGATATTTCTATTTTCAATCCAATATGGTGGAATTCTTCATGGTCTCGCAGGAAGGAGATAAATTTATCTAATGCAGGTTCTACTGATTTGATTAATTTTCCGGTTTATCTAAATATATCAAAAGAATCTGAAATGCTGGTTAATTGCAATGATGTTAGATTTATTGATAATTCTACATTGATGGATTATGAAATTGAGTATTGCGGAGATAATAATTTAGATGTCTGGGTCAGGATTCCTAATTTGTCAACAGGGACAACAACGATTTATATGTATTATGGAAATTCCAATGCAAATTCTGCGGAAAATATCACGGGTGTTTGGGATAACAATTATACTGGTGTTTGGCATTTATCTGAAAATGGAACTAATGTACGCAAAGATTCAACTTCAAATGCAAATAATGCCAATCCCGGTAATGGGGTAGCTCATCTTTCTTCAGCAGTAGTGGACGGCGGTGATGATTTTGATGGTCTTGATGATTATTTGGAATCAGTTAATGACGCAGGCATTACTGGCAATTCTGTAAGGACCATAGAATTTTGGCTTAACATAGATAATACAGATAGATGCGGTATTATTGGTTGGGGTGAAGATGGTTCGTCTCAACATTTTGAAATTGCAGTGCGTACCAATCATTGGTTTTTGTGGGGCTGGGGCGGCGGAAATGATTGGAATACTGGAGTGACACCTGTAACCGATGTGTGGACACACCATGCGATAGTGCATGATGGAACTACACTTAGATGGTATGTGGGAGGTTCAGAGTTGGCCTCTGGTTTTACACATACTTATGATACCGCAGATAGTCATATATATTTTGGAATAGAAGATGATATTGGTTCGCTTGAATATATGAATGGATTCCTTGACGAAGTCCGCATTTCAAATACGGTTAGAAGTATGGATTGGATAAATCAGACAAAAGAAATGGCGGAATATCAGAGCAGTTATGTGGATTTTGGAGAAGAAGAAGAATATATAATTGAGTCAAAACTTACGAATACAGGTTCTTATAATCTTACTGGTTATTTGTTGATGAGAATACAGCAATATAGCGGGGGTACCTGGAATGATTATGGGATTCCTGTGGTGGATGACTGGGTGCCAAGAACTATTATTCCAGGAAACAGTTTGGATATTTCAGCAGTATGGGTGAGTAATGGGGCGTGGGACACTGATAGTCATGATGGTGGTTTATACCGGGTTCATTCTAGCATAAGGAATCCTGATAGCGGAATTCTTACAGATACAAATGGTTATAACATAGAAGCAACATACAATTTCACAATAATCTCTGCTGAATTGCTTATTTCAAATGTGGAACATGAAAATGAGTATACTTATGGAGTGAATGAATATGAACTTGAAGATACTCTGGAATGGATAAATATTACAATTACCAGTAAAAATGCTACTGCTCTTAATGCAAATATATCTCTGAATATTTTGGATAATTCTGATAATAAGGTTTCGTGGGGTCCGGATGAAACAAAATCATGCGGCACAATAAATAAAGATGAAACCTGCGAGAAAAGATTTGACAATAGTACGCAAGGTTATTTTATTCCTTCTGATGCTGCTACAGGGACTTATGATTTCAAGTGGAATATTTCGCTGACCTGGGACCCGGGAGGAAATTATGTCGAAAATCATTCTTATATATTTAAAATACATGATTTAAAACAAAATGTTTCTTCAGTGTTAGATCCATCAGAAATAGACACCGGCGAATTTACCGCCTATAATTTTACTATAAATAATCCTTTCTCTGAAAATCTCACTGATGTTGCGGTAAAAATAAACTGTCCTAATATACTTGGTTTGGTTTGTGTGTGTGAAGGGACCACCAATGATTATTGTGATTTGGGAAATATAAGTTCAGGTTCAGTGGCTACTTTTAATATATCCACCAATTCATCAACTCCCGCAGGAGATTATAACATAAATGCTACTTTAAATTATACAAACCCCGGTTCTGAATTCCATTCAAGGGAAGAGTTGCAGAATAAAATTTTAGAGGTGAGGGTTGGAGGAGCCATGGACGTTAATATAACATATTACCCTGTTAAAATAACCAGAGGAAACACAACTGATTTAAAGGGTTATGTTATTAATGAAAATTCTTCTCAGGATGCATTAGAGGTTGTTTCAAACTGGACTCTTCCTTCAAATTGGGTAAATACCACAGGAAATCTAAATAAATTTGTAGGGAATTTAAGTCCTTCTGAACTTGATTGGAATAATATTACTGTTAATTTATTAATCGGAGCAGAACTTGGACAGCAACAGGTTGAATTAGAATCAACCTCGGATAATTTTGGCGCAGCATGGAAAATACGTTATATTACCGTACATGCAAATACTTCTTTTGCGAATATTGGTTCAAATAATTCAGACCCTGTTAGGGGAGAAACAATTCAGTTATCCACAAGGTTGTTGTATGATAATGGAAGTGTTATGGTTGGAGAAACTGTATCTTTTAGGGATGAGACTGCTTCACAGGATATTGGTTCAGATACAACAGATTCAGGTGGTTGGGCAAGGGCGAATTATATAATCCTGGGTGGCGCTTCAGTAGGCACCCATACAATAAATATTACTTATCTGGGTTCTGAAACCAAATACACAAATTCTCGTGAAAATACAACAACAATAACTGTGCATGATGTGCCTTTGATTATGGATATTTCAGCAACACCGCAAATAGTCGGGTATGGATACAATGTTACAATACAGGTGAATGTAACTGACGAAGAAGGTGTGGATTTAGTAAGAGTTTATATAACAGATCCGGATTCACAAACTAATTATTATTCTATGACCAATAATACTGAGGATATTTATGAATATAATTTTACAAATACCTGGCAGTTAGGCACTTATATCTATTATATTTGGACTAATGACACAGCAGGAAAAACAAATCAGTCTGTTAATCATTATTTTTATGTTAAGGCAAATGCTTCAATAAAAATTTTGACTGAGAAAAATTCTTATGAACCAAATAAAATGGTTAATCTCACAGCTTGCGGTTTAGGTTCCTGGGAAGATAATTTCAGTGATGAGACAAAAATAAATTCTTCTTTATCTTCTGATTATGATATAACTGATGGAACAGCAAGACTTAATGAAACCGCTTATTCAACAACCTATGATTTTGATTCCTGCACCACAGGAACAGATTGCTGGGCGTGGTCTGTAGAATCAAATAATGCGCCTCCTGAAAGCAATCCAAATAGTGAAGTTGCAGCTACATCAACAGATTACACCGCTATTGCAATCTCAGGGGGTACTCGTTGGCAATTGCCTGACCCTGGTGTTGGAGACCGGATGTGGATTAGAACTCAGATGAGACTTGCTCAAAATGCTTCTAAAATTACAAGAATAAATTTTACTGGAGAAGGGTATGGGAGTGTGGATGTTACCAGCAGAGTATATGTTTGCAATCTCACAGCTAATACAGCAACTCTTCCAAATTGCAGTTCATGGATACAGGTTGTCCAACAGCAAGTGACACAAAATCCACCAGATACAACTGTTGAAGGTTCTCTTACTTCAGGGTTTTTAGATGTGGTTAATGGAAGTGGTCATATACTTTGGATATGGGGTTCAGAGACCACCAGTGAATATTTATATGTTGATTATGTTAAACTGGATGTGGAATATGATGGATATGAACTCAAAGGGAATCTAACTTCAGTACCAATAACTCCAACACATCTTGCGGGTTGGGATAAATTTTTTGTTGAGGCTACAGTGCAAACAGGAACAGAGGTCACTTATAATTTATTAGACACTTCTGATAATTCGGTGTTGTGCGCAATAACTTCTGCAGAAGCCAGTTCAGGATATGATATTCATTCTTGCGCTTCAGGCGCGAGTTCAATAAAAGTATATGCAAATATGTCAACAACAAACACCTCAAGTTCACCAATTATAACTAATTGGAATGTTACTTGGAATAATGGTTCCTGTCTTTCAAATATAGGTTCTACAGATATAACCGGTTATTTGTTGATGCAGGTTTACTCAAATGTTAGTGGAGATTGGGTTGTTGTAAATACAACTATTAATGAGACTTTTTCCAGGAAGATAATTTCTGGTGAGGCTTTGGATTTGGCCGGAATTTGGAATACAATTTCTTGGAACACCAGCAAAGAAACCCCTGGTTCTTATCGTATTTATGCGGTTTTAAGGGATTCTTCAGGAAATGTTTTGCAGATAGATAATGGAAGTGGTATTAATGGCAGTTATGAGTTTAATATAATTTCATCTTCAATAGATTTGAGTCTACAGGAGATAAAAATATATGATGTTACAGGAAAAGATACTCATTCGGATATTTCAGATTTAATTGGAAATGGATTAAATAAATCCTTTAATTTATATACTTCTAAAGTTTATCGAGTTGAACTCATTATTAATAATGATGAAAATAGTTCAGCGGGATGGAGCATTCAATCTTCTGATTCAATCTTCCACGAATATCTAAATGATTCCTGGACTGTGGACGGAATAAATGATATATGGTATAGCAATTCCACGCATAATTTTACAGGAGGTAATTTTTCCGTGGGAAAAATAAACTGGAATACTTCGTTGGGAGGAAGTATTGGTGTTGGTAACAATATTACTTTTTATTATGTTGTTAACATAACCTTAAATGGTGAAGATTATGGAGTGCATTTTAAATTAGAGACTTCCAGTTTAATAGAAGAAGATTATTCAAATTATCATATTATTTTATATGAGGGTGATCCGCCTGTTTTATATAATAACCTCTATGATTTGAGTACGGTTGATTTATATAGAGGGAATTCGCTTGTTGTTTATGCAAGGTGGAATGAATCAATAAATGAATCACAGGTAGAATTTAATTCAACAACAAGTTCTTTTCAGAATTATACAATGACTTTGCCTTCTCCCAACCCACAAAACTGGACAAATTATACAATAGATACAAATTCAACTTGGTTGGTTGGAGAGCATTCTGTAAAAATTTATGCAAAAGATTTATCTTATAATTGGAACGATACTTTGGATTATTTAATATTTACTGTTTGGGGTTTGGCTTCATTAACTAATTCTTCGTTAGATCCAAGTGTTATTCAACCGGGGCAGTCTACGACTATGAGATGCAGGGTGACTGATGACAATAGCACTCCAATATCAGATTATACTGTGTCTTTCTACAACTCAACAGGATTGTTGGGAACAAACACAACAAATTCAACAGGTTGGGCTGAGTATAGCTTTGTTGATAATTCTCTGGGGTTTGAAAATATTACCTGTAATATTACGGATCCGATTTCTATGTATTATGATGCTTCTTCTCAGGATGGATTAGTTGAACTTTTGGAAACCAGTGAAAACCAGCCGCCAAATTATTCAAATGTTGGGCCTGACAATGGAACTGTGGTGCATAAAAATGACCCCACAATCATATATTCTTACTGGCAGGATAATTTTGAGTTATGTTATGCAATATTATCCACGAATGAAACTGGGGTTTGGGAAAACAAAACCTCTTATGGTTCTCCTATGGATTTAAATGACACTGGAAGTTGGGCAAATTTTACATGGTCAAATATTTCAATAACACCTGGAGAAATTTATTGGAAAATTTACGCAAATGATACTTTTGGCAATTTAAATCAAACTAATATATTTTATTTGAATGTATGGGGTTGGTCGGAGATTTCTGAACATTTTTTAAATCCTTCCACAATTGAACCTGGAAACAGCACAACAATGTTTTGTAAGGTGAGGGATGCGGATTCATCTGCATCAATCTTTAATTATACTGTGTCTTTCTATAACTCAACAGGATTGTTGGGAACAAACACAACAAATTCAACAGGTTGGGCTGAGTATAGTTTTGTTGATAATTCTCTTGGTTATGAGAATATAACCTGTAATATTACTGATGCCTCTTTTTTGTATTATAATGCTTCTTCCCAGAATGAAGGAAAAAGTATTTTAGATACTAAAACAGGCGATACTAAACCACCTGTTTTATACAATGATATCTATGATTTGAATGATACAGTTGTTTGGAAAGGGGAATCCGTTCTTGTTTATGCAAGATGGAATGAATCAATAAATGAATCGCAAGCAGAATTTAATTCAACAACAGATTCTTTCCAGAATTATACAATAACGTTGCCTTCTCTTAACCCACAAAACTGGACAAATTATACAATAGATACAGATTCAACTTGGCTGGTTGGAGAGCATTCTGTAAAAATTTATACAAAAGACCAGAATAATAATTGGAATGATTCTCTACCATACAAGAATTTCTATGTTTGGGGTAAAAGCAATCTTACCTGGAATGCTCCAACAGGCAGTGTTTATAGAGGGGATGTTACTTTTAGTTGCAATGTTACAGATATATATAATTCAGGGGATGTGGCAAATTATTTAGTGTATTTTTATAATAGTACTGCCAGTATAGGAAGCAATACCACAGATGAAAACGGAACAGCTTATTTTACTTATGATATATCTGAGTATCCGGTTGGGAGCAATAGTTTTAGTTGCAAAATCTATGATGCGCCATCAATATATTATAATACTTCAACAGGAATCCCGATAACAAGGTCAAATACTTTAACTGTAAAGGGACTGCTTAATACAACTATTGCTTATCCTGCAGCAAATATGGTTTTTCATAGAGGAGAAACAATTGATTTAAATTCAACAACTATTGATGAAAATAGTAACTCTGTAACACCAGATTCAGTTTTATGGCATAATTCAACTTCACAGATAGCGACAGGAGAGGATACGAATTGGACAATACCTGTGGATTATAAATTAGGTCCTGAAACAATAAAAGTTAATTCAAGTAAAATTTATTATGATGATGGAATTAACAATGTAAGTATTGAAATATGGGGTTGGTCAAATATTACCTGGGGAACTCCTGCGGGCGGGAATTATTCTGTAGGAACTTTGATAGACTTAACATGTTCAGTCAAAGATGTTAATACTTCAGATGAAATTGAGAATTATCCGGTATATTTTTATTATCAAAATTCTACAGAAGGGGGGTGGCATTTTATTTCTTTAAGCACAACAAATTTAACAGGCATAGCAATAGTATCTTGGGATACCTCTGGGCTAAGCGCAGATAATTATACTACAATGTGCAATATTACACACAACTCAACAGTATATTATAATACAACAGAAAAAAATGAGGCAAATGCAACTATAGGACTAAACAGTTCGGTGAGCAATAGTAATTTTGAAGTGTCTTTAATGTTACCACCGTCAATCCCAGGAAAAGGCGATGCTGATTCCAATGAAGGTTATAAGGTGGGTATGGACAGGATATTTGTCCTGAAAGCAAATGTTACCTGCAGAGGCGGAGATTGCGGAGTTGTGCAGGGAACTATTAGATATAATTCATCAGGAACTGAACCTGATACAGCAGTTAGTGTTGGGTATGCCACTCCTTTTTATGTTATAGATTCTTCAAACGGGACTGCTCAGAATCCTGTGAGTTGCGGAACCCTGAATGAAAATGAATCCTGTCTTTTAAACTGGACAATAAATTCAACAGGAAATCTGCATACCCTTTGGAATTTGGATGTTTTGTTCACAGGAACCCAGTCATCAAATAATAATACAAACAATACGAAGATAGATATTTCAATTGTCCTGATAATGAGTCTTTCTAATAATCAGCTTAGCGCTACTGTAGAGCCTTCATGGCCGAGTGTAAATAAAGTTGAGTTGGCTGGAGGACCTGTTTATGTTACAATAAATGAAAATTCCAATGATGCGGAGGGAATATATATAAAAGGGTCAAATTTAACCGGACCTTCGGGTTATTCAATATATGTTGAGAATATGAGCTATGCTTTTGTCAATAATTCGGGTGTAGGTGCAGATATAACTGAATCCTATCAAGATATGGTTTCTCCTGCCCCAGCAGGCACAAATCAGTCAACATATTACTGGATAAATACCCCGCAAGGCATAACCACAGGCTATTATTACGGTTATATCTATATTATGGCAAACGCCACAGGTTAAATTATGAAAGCAATATTTTTTTCGGTGATGATAATATATTTGATTCTTTTGAGTCCTATATTAGCCGCAACCTTAGGTGGAACAATTGACAAAACTTCCATGGCTATAAATAAAGGAAGTGCGGGTATGTTTGAGATTTCTGTTTTTTCATTAGATGAAACTTCATTAGAGATCTCAGTTAATGCGGGAAGTGTGGAAGATTTAAATGTGCAGGTGGTCCCCAAAACTTTTAATTTGCAGGGCGGTCTTACTGCAACCCCAACAGGCGATTCAAGTTGGGTTATTATTGGAGGCGATAAATATGCAAAACTCTATAAGGTTAAGGTTTATGTGAATGTGCCTAAGCAAATAACCACAAGTCATTACAATATTCCTATAATTGTCTCGGCGGCGGGAACTTTAAATAAAAATGGAGGTAATGAAGTAGTTCAGAATGTTATTCAGGCTTTGCAGTATAACCTGCGTATTGAGGTTCCAGGGTCTGTTACGAGAACTGAAGAATATGTGGATTTAAATGAGGACTTTTATAATATATCCAATTATCCTGCTTACCAGTTGCCTGGAGTAAATCCAACTAATTATGAGGCTTCGCCAACTGGCGAATATCAAAAGGTTTCCAATCCAGTCAGGGATAATGTTGATAAAGGTCTGATTGATTCAGGAGATTCTGAGGATGCGCAGGGAAGTGTGCCAACAGGATATTTGTTTTTTGATAAGAATAACGAAAACTTTAATTGGTTGATTCTTGTTTTAATTATTGCGGTTATATCTTTGATTATCTATTTAGTAAAAAAATAATTTAGTCAAATTATGAAATCTGTTTATTTCTTGTTGTTATGTTTGTTTTTTATTTTTGCGCCAGTTCTTGGAGCAAATATCACAATATGGAATGGACCTGTTTATACGGAACTCGGGGGGCATATGGGATTATATGCAAATATTACTGGGGAAAATATAACAAATGTTTCTATAAATATAACCACACCCTTCGGAGAGAATCAGACTTATCCAATGCTTAATATAAGCAATACAACTTATTACTATGATTACTATGTTCCGGATAATAATTCTTATTTAGGCACTTATTATTATCTTGTTTATTATTTGGATAATGGAACTCTTTCTGTTTCAAATACTTCTTTTTTCTTTGTGATGGATATAATTGAGGTAACTGGAGAAGTGGATATTTCTGTGCAGGTTACTGCAACATGCATGGCTTCTATAGTCAGGTTCATTCCTTTTGATATTCAAAAAAAATATTTTCAAAATCAAACTCTGCCTATTTTAGTTTATTTTGAAAACACAGGCAATATTGTTTTAACTGGAAAATCTTTTGAGTTGAGAGTGGATAATAGCAGTGGGGGAACTGAATGGAGTTCTTCAGGCAGTGGGTATCCTGAAAGCGATATCGAAACTGGGGATATGAGTTTTTACTGGGCTATATGGGATACAATTAGCACCCCTATTGGAAATTATACCGCAGTGGTTATTGTGGATTATTCAAGTTATATTGCTGACGAACAGGTTACCACAGAATTTGAGACACTCAATACCACTATGAATTGCACTAAAATAGGGATATATTGGATATGTGTAAGTGAGAAAGCAACATGCAACACTTACGTAACAGAATCAACCCATAACATAAATACAGACACAGTTTCAGGCATTAACGTGTCTGGTATTAAGAATGGCACTGTTGGTTATGAGGGTATTGGAGCTATAAATGGAACTGATTATCGGGCGTTTTCTTATACTTTGAATAGTTGCAGTGATTATTGTTACGCATGTCTTTCAGATGATTTAAACTCCACTTCTTTAAATCTCACTCCCGAGGATTGCGCTTTTAATGATAACAAAATAAATAATTATAATTTTTTTGTGGAATCAATAGACCTAAATGGCTCTTCAGTTGAATTTAGTGTCCGAACTCAAAGATGCAGCAGTATGAAAACAACTTATAACTGTACCTTATTGGCGGATAATGTAACTGCAAACTGCACGAAGCTCGTGGAATGCAGCGGTTCTATTGATAGATTTGAAGATTTTGAGATAATTAATATTACTGGGAATTTAGCTACCCCTGAACCACAACCTGAACCCGAAATAGTACCGCGACCAGAACCACAACCTGAACCAAAACCAGAACCGCAACCAATACCGCAACCAATACCCGAAATAGAAACCGTTGAATTGGCTTTGACCATAAAACCTTTTAATGAATCACTTCAAGGTTCTCAGGGAAATTGGATTCCTTCTATTTTTAATATAACCAATATAGGAAATGTTAATATCTCAAATATTACTTTAATTCCTATTGTTCCTGAAGATTGGCAAAAGCAGGATGCGTTGATTTCTTTTTTGGATGCAAATCAAACAGTAAATAGAACCATATTTGTATTGCCTCCTTACACAGCATTTGGACAATATGTTATCCCGGTAAAAGCGGTTATTGGAGATATGACTTTAGACATAGATTATTTTTGGTTGACTGTGGTTGAAGGAATTAACAGAACTAGGTTGGAGATAATAGAAATACCAAGAGAAATTGGTTTTAATATAAATACAGTCAATAGTTTTCCAATACTTATAGAAAATACAGGAAAAGTTCCTTTGCATGACATAAGATTAAGATTGGAAAATGCAGAGCAATGCATTGAATCTTATAATTATACAGAACTATCTGGTTTAAATGAATCAATGTCGGATACGATAATAGTAACTGTAAAAACAAAGAATCTACCTGCAACCTGCAACGCCACAGTTATTTTATGGAGTAAAGAAAATGCTTACGCTTTTTCTCCTTTGACAATATTTACTTTTCCGGAAATTTTATCCCCTCAAATTCCTTTATTGCCTTTGATTATATTTATTTTAATATTAATAGAATTGATATTAATACATCATAAGAAAGAACGGGAGCTAAGAGGCGAAGAAGAATCAAGAATGATTAATAGTTTAATTTATTTCGTGTTTTTCTTGTTGATTATTTCTTTTGCAATTATGCTGCTGCAATATTTTGGTTATGTGCCATCATGATTTTTGTGGAATAATTAAATTCAAAAAGACAGACCCCCAGTATGCAGACCCCTATTAAAATAGATAAATAATTTAGACCTATGAATGAAAATAATGTGGAGATATCATTTTTTGTAAGCATTGAAAGAGAAGGGTTTAAAAGGAAACCTATGCCAAAGTTTGTAGAGATATAGCTGACTTTTTTCCTTCCAAGGTGGATAAATAAGGCTCCGAGAATTAGGCTTGAAGCGACGCCTCCTGAAAGAAGCACAATATATTCGAATAAATTCATAGGGGATAAGACCTTAAAGGAACCGTAAACACTGGAGGACACAGCAATATCCGCAAAATAATTGCCTGAAAGAGAGTTAAATGTGAAGATATGCACCATTTCGTGGATAAATGGGGCTATTATTAAGCAGGTCAGCAATAATACACCCAGTGAAATACTAAGTTTTACTTTCATAATATTTTATATTATTAGTTTTATTGATATTCTCTGAGGGTGCTTTTTAATTAAATGGCTTATTTGTAAGATTCACTGTTGTTTTTGGGTGTTTATTGCGGTTTCAGTGTTATTATTTGTTGTTATTTGAGGCGATTCTGTTATTTTTTGGTCGGGTTTGTTTGAATCTTGCGTTAGTATTTCCTGTTTTTTTTCAAGTTCTTTTTTTATTTTGTCCTGTTTACCGAGTTCCTGAATTGTTTGGTTAGTTAACTCAAATGATTCATCCACAGAGATTGTTAGTTCATCGCCTTTATAAATTTCTTCCAATAATTTGCTGAAAAATTCAATTAATTTAATTTTCAAATCATTATTTATATCTCTGGATTTTAATTCGGTTATCATTTCCAGATAGGTCAATGTTTGCGGAATACTAAATTTTATTTCAAGAAATTGTCTTAAAATATAGCTAAGTCCAATTATCTGTTTTCGGTCGTCATTCAATTGCAAAAGTTTCTTCATGTTTTTAGTAACCATTTTTTTTAATAAATCTTTGTCATCGTCATTTTTTTTAAAACCAAAAAAACTTTTTATTTTCTTATTTTCAAATTTTCTTATTTTATTTTCTAATTTATCTTCAATTTTAAATTTGTCTTTAATCCTAAGTGAAGGTATATCTAGAGATATTTCTCTTTCTACATTTGTCATATTATTTTTCTTTAATTTTAAATCCAAAACTTTTTTTAGGTTGCCTATATTTGCGATTTTTGTTTCGGTTTCCTTTAAAGGATTTTTGACAAAAGTTCCGCCGTTTTTAACAATATCCAGCAGTTCTTTTATATACAACTCCTGTTTTGTTTCAATATTTATTAATGTTTTTATTAAATCTGCAAGTTCATTTGAACTTTTGGTTTTTTTTTGTTTTTTATTATTCGTTTTTACATTCCTCTTTTTTTTAGCGGGAGGTTTGGATCTATTTTTTGTTTTATTAGTTTGGTCTACATTATTGATAGGATTAGATTTATTTTTTGTTTTATTAGCTTGGTCTACCATGTTACTTATCTTGTCAATCTGATTTGATTTATTTTCTGTCTCATTAGCTTGGTTTGGAGTGTTATCTATAGTATCAATCTGATTAAAATTGTTGTCCATAATAATTAATTTCTTAGATATACATTAAGGAATTACCCGGTACTTGGTTAGTTCCAGACCCCATCCAAATAATAAAGTGATACAAGCAAGCAGCAATAAATAAAATTGTATATTAATTATTAGATCTTTTTGATGTGTGCTTTTTTTCATTGCATCTTTGAATTCGTCTAAGCTGGTTATTTTGTAATAAGTGCCTTTTGTTAGGTTGGAAAGTTTTTTGAGAGTATCTTCATCAATGGAGGGGAATTTTGCAACTGTTGCGTTTAGACCTTCAAGTTCTTTTGGTATTTGAACACTTTCGTTAATTTTATTTCCCAGCCCAATTGAAATTATTTTGATTCTTTTTTCTTCAAGGGACGAATATGTTTTATTAATTTCAATGCCTTTGTTATTTCTTCCATCTGTGATTAATATAATTGTTTTGTTATTTTCTGTTCCAGATAGCAGACTGGAAGAGACAATAACCGCTTCACCTATTGCGGTCCCTCCTGTATTGTCAATATTAAGTTCTTTGATAATTTCTGTTAATTTTGCGGTGTCTTTAATTGGTTCAGTTTTTATATGGGCTTCACCTGAAAAAGTTATTATGCCTATATTGCTTGCGTAGTTTTCTTTTACAAAGTCAAGAGCAGTAATTCTGGTCGCTTCCAGTCTGTTTGGGGTGATGTCCGGAGTTAACATACTCGAAGAAGTATCAATTGCAAGAATATAATCTGTGTCTGAGGAAGGAGTCATAATTGTTATAACAGGGTTTGATAGACTCAAAATTATTAAAATGAGCGCAAATATTCTAATCATAATGGGTATTATGGAATATGACAGAAGTTTTTTCCCCGCAACTTTTTGCAGAGTTTCAAAATTTCCAAATCTTAATGCTCTTTTTTTTGAAAATTTCTTTGAGAGTAAATACAATATAATTACCATACTAACCAAGATTATTAGCAGGTTAGTATGTTCCAAGGTAAATGAAATCTCCATAATAGTAGTATTATTCCATAAATTGCAAGTGGTTAATTATGGGTTCCGCAAAGGATTCATTTGTGTATACTTTAATGAAACTGGCTCCTGATTCCACAAATATTTTTTCAAGTTTTGCTATTTGTAGTTTTGCTTCCTGTTCAAATTTCTCCCTGATTTTATCTGTGTTTACGGTCATTGTTTTGTTTGAAAAAGGATCCAGAAAAGAAATATAACCTAAATCCGGAGGCAATGATTCATCTCTGGGGTCCCGCACTACAATTCCAAAAACTTTATCAAATTTTCCGGCACACATTTTTATTTTGTCTTCTATATCATCAGTTCCTATAAAATCAGAAATTATGAATAATATGGTTTTTTCCGGTATATTATTTAATACCATGGATAAAGCATCCCCCATTTTGCATCCCCCCCCATAATTTTTTTTATCAACCAACAAATTTAATATGTGGTAGTATTGTGAAATGTCCTGCAGAGGTTCCAGAAAATTTATTATTTTATCGTTAAACATTGCAAATCCAATATTATCCCCAACCTCCACGCTGGCAAACGAAATAGTTGCTGCAACTATGGAGGCATATTCACTTTTTAGTTTTTCCTGGGTGCCAAATAACATGCTTGAGGAAGAGTCAAACAGAATAAAGATGTCCAGATTTTTTTCTTCTTCGTATTGTTTTACATATATTTTTTGACCTTTTAAACTTGATTTCCAGTCAATTCTTGAAGCATCGTCTTCTCCCGGAGAATATTCTCTTAATCCTGCAAATTCCAAACCGCTGCTCTGGAATAGAATTTTATATTTTAGTATGAAATTGAATATCTCTGTAAAACCCATTACATTTTTGTCAACCTCTTCCACCAATTCATCAATTTCCGTAACAGTTTTGTTTTTCTCAATTTCTGCTGATTTGCCAAACCATTTCATTTTATAAAATTTCAATTTTATCTAAAATTTCATCGATAATCTCATCGCTTTCAATATTTTTTGCTTTACCTTCATAATTTAATATTATCCTATGTCTTAACACATTTTTTACAATTGCCTGTACATCTTCTGGAATAACATAATCCCTTCCATTAATTAGAGCATTTGATTTTGCCGCAATACCTAAGAATATGGAAGCTCTTGGGCTTCCGCCGCATCTAATATATTTTCCGGTTTCAATTGAATATTTTGTTGGATTTCTTGTTGAATCCACCAGATTGTAAATGTATCTTTTAATCTCTTCTGAGTTATATACTTTGTGAAGAAGTTGCTGATATTTTAATAGTTCTTTTATAGTTATTATTTTTTCAATTTTGAAATCACTCATTTTTTTACATCTATATTGTTTAGGATAATTTTTTTCTCATCTTCCCTGCTGGGATATCCCATTTTTATTTTAAATAAAAATCTATCAACTTGAGCTTCCGGAAGCGGATAAACACCCATTGTTTCTAAAGGGTTCTGGGTTGCAAGAACAAAGAATGGTTTTGGCAGGTCAAATGTATTTCTTCCTATAGTCACCTGCCTTTCCTGCATGCATTGAAGCATAGCGGCCTGAACCTTTGGAGGTGCTCTGTTGATTTCATCAGCGGTTACCAAAGTGGCGAATATGGGTCCATAAACGGTTGAAAAACCTTTTTTCTTTTCGTATATTTCTACGCCAGTAATATCGCTTGGAAGAAGGTCAGGAGTAAATTGAATTCTTGATAATTTGGCTCCGCTTATTGTTTCAGCTAAACATTTGATTAGCAGGGTTTTTGCGACGCCAGGAACTCCTTCAATCAATGCATGCGAGTTGCAGATTAAACATTTAATGATACCATCAACAGTTTCTTCCTGACCAATAACTCCTTTATGAACTTCTTTTTTTAAATCCTGAAATTTATTTTTTATCCCAACCAAATCTTTTTTATCTATATGATTCATATTATTTCAACTTTGTCCAAAATTTCATCAATAATAATATCACTTTCAATATTTTTTGCTTTGCCTTCATAACTTAAGATAAGCCTGTGTCTTAACACATTTTTTGCAATAGCTTGCACATCTTCTGGGATTACATAATCTCTTCCATCAAATAAAGCATTTGATTTTGCTGCAAGACCCAAATATATCGAAGCTCTTGGACTGCTACCCCATTTTACATATTTTCCGGTTTCAAGATTATATTTTTTCGGGTTCCTTGTTGCATCTATAAGAAGCGTAATATAATCTTTTATCTCTTCTGAGATGAATATTTTTTTTACTTCTTTTTGCATTTCAGAGAGATCTTCAAGCGATACAATTTTTTTAATTCCATATTGATCAATACCCTTTGTTTCGAAATTTGAGTCTATAATTTTTAATTCTGCTTCTTTATCAGGATACCCAACTTTTATTTTAAATAAAAATCTATCCACAGAAGCGATACCTAGAGGGTATACTCCTTGTTGTTCCAAAGGGTTCTGGGTTGCAAGAACGAAGAATGGTTTTGGCAGGTCAAAGGTTTGTCTTCCTATAGTCACCTGCCTTTCCTGCATGCATTGAAGCATAGCGGCCTGAACTTTTGGAGGCGCTCTATTGATTTCATCAGCTAGAGTAAAATTTACAAATATAGGACCTTTTCTAACATAAAATCCTTTGGATTCTTCGTAGATTTGAACTCCGGTAATATCGCTTGGAAGAAGGTCAGGAGTAAATTGAATCCTTGAGAAATTGCAATTTTTTATTGTTTCAGACAAACATTTAATTAAAAAGGTTTTTGCGACGCCCGGAACTCCTTCAAGCAGTACATGAGAATTGCAGATTAAACATTTAATAATTCCATCTACTGTATCTTCCTGACCAATAAATCCTTTATGAATTTCTTTTTTAATTTCGAATATTTTTTTTTTATATAATTCTATGTTTTTATTCATAATTAAATAGATTTATTAGTAGAAAAGACAAGAATATTGTTATTGAAATATCAATATCTTTGATGGATAAACTAGTTCATTTAAAAAACAATTATAAAAATAAAAAATTAAATTATACGCTATTCACAACTACAGTTAATATTCCGGTTTCAACACTACCTTCGTTAACTCCATAAGGAACATATACTTTGATGCATGCTGCTGTTGATTGCCCTGGAACTAAATTCTCTCCTTCAAATAAGTAGTGACCCACCATTCCATTTGTTAAAGCATCTTTGTTCCACCATACTAACTGAACTTTTCTATCTGCTCCTGAAGTTCCATTTTGCACAAGCACTCCATAACCATCCAGATGACTGTGACTGCTTATATTTCCGTAACACCATCCTTCAATAGGAGTGGCTACTAAAGATACTGTAGCAACATCACTTCCTTGGAAATCTACTGTACCTGTTTGCGTTGAGGTATGTGAGTCGTTACCAATTAGAAAGTCATTTCCTCCGCAATCAGTAGCATTGCTTATCATCCAGAAGAACTCTTCATTAGCAAACCTGAATCTACCGTAATCCTTATCTAATGGAGGCATTATCCCGTTATCATCTTTGAGGTAAACTAAGGTTCTTACTTCAGGATATTCAACTCTGTTTGGATATTTATAACGTCCATATCTTTCATCATAAGTTGAATTGCTTAGGTCTGCGCAATAACTTGCGGTTGCTCCCGTTGGAATTTCACTTAGATTTTCTCTTGCAAGCACAACAAAGTTTCCTGCATCATAGGCGCTTGAATTTGCGGTTCCAAATGGTCGGCTTGAAGGGTAACTTGAATTGAACCAAATATGTGTTATATTGTTTGAACCAATATTTTCTATCTGGATTGCAAAGTAGCCTGTGGTTTCTTCAGTTGCATTACCAATATCTCCTGGGTTAAGACCACTCCATGTAAGAACATAAGGGTCTATGTTTACCATTGTTATTGTTGAGATTGTTACAGATATGTTTGCTGTTTCATTATCATTGACAGTTAAAGCCATCGCTGGATTTGTCATTGCTATTATCACTAGTGCGGTTATTATTGTGGATATTTTTATTAGGTTGTTATTTTTGTATACCATATATATATTTGTAAATAGACTATATAAAGTTTTTAGCTTACAGAAGTATCAATAAAGATATTGAAATATCAATATTGAAAATAAATCAACTGAATTTTAATAATTTTAAATAAAAAATAAAATTAATTAAGTTGATTGTGCGGTTATTGTTAAAAATCCTTCACCAACATTACCCGCTGCGGTTCCATAAGGAACTTTTACTTTTACATACATTATTACTGCACCACCGGGATAAAGGGTTGTTTCAGATAAATATTCTGGATTGGTTGCACTGTCAGCTCCTGGAGCATCTTTATTCCAGTGATAAAACATTGTTATGTTGCAATCAGAATGCACGGCAACTGTATAATTATGATAGCTATTACTGTAATCCATGTTGATGTCAGCCCAGCCCCAAATTCCTTCATAATCTCCTGAAGAAACCGCAGTTAAATCTCCGGATCTGCAACCTGCATTGGCTGTATCTGTTAAACCCACACCCCCGCAATTTGAAAGATCTGTTGTTCCTGAACTATTATCTGTATGAGGTAATACACCAATGGAAATAGTCCCGTTTGTGCAGTTTACTCCCCCAGATTCAAGAGCCCAGAAATATTCATTGCCTGCATCTCTCATCCTGCCGTAACTTACTGTATTTGCTGGCAAGTTTAAATAAATATCCTGGTGTGTTTCATTGTAATCAACGCGATTAACAAAGAAGAAATTGGTGTCATTGGCTTTGCTCATTGCCACAAAATTTCCCGCATCATACCCTGCAGCATTACCAGTGCCAAAAGGAGATGTGTCTTCATAGCTGGTGTTTGCCCAAAGGTAGCTGATATTTGTTGAACCCATGTTTTCTATTTGTATTGCTTTTACAATTCCTTCTTCACCAGGATTTACAGATTCACCGCCTATCCATGTAAGAATGTCGGGGTCAATAACAACTATTGTCTTTGCGGATACCAGTACAGTAATATTAATTGTGCCTGATGAATTTTCCGCAGCCATTACAGGAGTTCCTGCAACAAGCAAGGTTAATATAGCAAATAGAGTTAGACAAATATAGGATTTATTAGTTTTAGTTCTAAATTTATTGGTTGTATAATTATCGAAGTTCTTCATAATAATATATTTGTTGGTATATATAAGGTTATCCTAATGAAAAATCAATAAATATATTGAAGTGTTCTATAGTTATGTTACCGCGTAATGAATTGGAAGTCATTGCAAGTTTATTTCCAGATAAAGAATTAAAAACCATAAAAGAAATTCAGAAAAACTGCGGTTATTCCTATGAGAGAGTTTATTCTGCAGTATTATCTCTAAGAAAAAAAAATATACTTGAACTAAAAAAATATGGTAATGTGATTGTTGCGGGAGTCAATTATAATTCTGATTTTGCTTTGTTGGGTTTTGTTCATTATGCGATTAACAGGAAACTGAATTTTTATGCAGAGCAGAAAAATATTTTGTATGGGGGCGAATTATCTAAAGGAGGAGTTTCAAAAGTGGCGGATTCAGATCAGATAAGCGAGTGTATCAGAAAAGCAGAGAATTTAAATTCGGAATTTCTGTCTGTTATTGATGTTTCAACAAAACCTAAAAACAAAATAACTTTTTTTTATATTGGAGATAAAAAACTTGAAACTGAACTGCTTGGACTTGAGTATAAATATAATGTGAGGTTGGGTTCAGTGAAGGGATCCATGGAAATATTAAAAGACCCTAGTAATGTTAAATATCGAGAGGGGGTTATTTTAAAGGGATTTGAGAACTTTTTTACCTCTTTTTATTATAATAAGTAAAGTAACTTATGAGTATACTTAAAAATTTTTATAGAAAGAATAAAGCTAAAGTAGAGTCGGTTTCTAAAACTAAATGCAAAATAGACAATATTTCAAAGTATAATTTACACAGGAAAAAAACCAAAATGCTGAAACAAAATAGTGATGATGAAACATCGGTTAAAAAAGAATTTAAATCAGAACCAAGAAAGATTGCAATTGTTTCAGGTAAAGGAGGGATTGGCAAAACAACTTTGGCGATTAATTTAGGTTATTTGTTAAACAAGGAATTTAAAATGGATAATGTTGTTGTTGATTGCAATATGACTACTCCGCATTTAGGCGTTAATCTGGGTTTGTATAATGTTGACATAACTTTGAATCATATTTTAAAAGATGAATCTAGGGCAGAAGAGGGGATATTTGAGCATAATACAGGGGTTAAGGTGATTCCTTCTTCACTAAAATTAACTGATTTAAGCGAAGTGGATATGTTTAAATTGCCCGAAAAACTTGATGATTTAAATATAAATGTTATTCTTGATTCCGCGCCTGGTTTAGGGAGGGAAGGTCTTGCAGCAATTTCCGCCGCGGACGAAATACTTTTTGTAACCCAGCCATATACAACTGCAGTTGTGGATTTATATCGATGCAGAAAAGTTGCTGAGAAACTTGATAAAAAAATCATTGGTATTGTGGTAAATAACAGGAAGAATAAAAATCATGAACTTACAAATGATGAAATAGAAAAAATTACAGAGATTCCTGTGATTAGCAGCATACCTTATGATATGGAGATAGAAAGAGCGCTAGTAAAAAAATTACCTCTTTCATTTTATAATCCAAAAGCGAAATCAAATGATGCTTTATATTCTTTGGCGTCCACGATAGCGGGATTTGAGATAAAAAGAAAAAAAACTTTTTTTGAAAATCTTTTAAATTCATTCAGAAGGACTGTTTAAATCATTTAAGATTTTTTATTAATTATTGTTTTTAATGGAACTGATTGCAATATTAGTATAATTAATCAATTTATTTTTAATAAGTTTAGTTGCAACTCTTAGGATATTCATTTAGGTGTATTAATTATGGACTTGTTTATTGAGAAAGCAAAAGAAATTATTTTGAATAATAAGATTGATAATGGGGTGAGGGCTGGTTATTATTATCCTGAATTTTGGATAAGAGATGCTTTAATTTCCACGCTTGGAATGGTTGCTTCCGGGGATAAGAATTTAATTGAAATGGCGAGGAGAACCATTAATGTCGCTTCCAAATATCAAAAATTTACAGGACAGATTCCAAATAAAATTTCATCAGGGGATAAAGTTTGTTTTGGAGAAGGCGGTTGCGTTGATTCAAGTTTGTGGTATCCTATCACGGTTTTAAATTTCTACAAATCAACTAAAGATTTGAATTTCCTGAGGGACCATTATAAAAAAATAAATAACGCGCTTAATTGGGCTTTATGCCTTGACCAGAATAATGATTGGTTGATTGAAACAAATGAGGGTTCTGATTGGATGGATCTGCTTTTGAGAAGCGGGAGGGTTCTTTATGATAATGTGTTGCTTTACAAGGCTTTGAAAGATGCAGATGAAATCAGCGCTATTTTTGGAAAGGAAGAAAAATTTGGGTGGATTGCGGAAAACCTAAAAGAAAGCATCAATTTATTTTTCTGGCCGTCAAAAAATAATCTGGAGAAAATAAAAGAAGATTATGGTCATACAGGGATTGAGAAGGATATAGAGATTCTTGGAGCTGAGTTGGATAAGGAAAGAAACTACTATCTTGCGGATTTGGGCTTCAGGAAATTTGATTCAAGATTTGATTCTTTTGCAAACCTGCTTGCGGTTTTGTTTGATGTTGCGGATGATGACAAAAAAAACAAGATTTTAAATTATATTGAAACTGAGAAAATAGACGAACCTTATCCCTTAAAAGTGTTGCACCCCCCAATTCAAAGAAACGACCCTTTCTGGAATTTTTATTTCAGGTGGTCGGAATTGCCTTATTTGCAGGAACCCGGAAATTATCATAATGGAGGTGTATGGCCTTTTGTAGGTGGTTTTTACATTGCAACACTGAAAAAAGAGGGAAGACTTTTTGAGAAGAAATTTGATAAATTAGTTGAAAGTTGTAAACTGGAAAACTGGAGATTCTCTGAGTGGTTGAATTCAGAAGGAAAACCAATGGGTTCTGCGAACCAGAGTTGGAGCGCAGCAATGCTGCTTTATGCTTATTATTATTGAGATTTTAAATTATTTAAAGTTTTATATATCACTTTATGGTACTGAAATATCTTGGTGATTTATATAGAGAGTATGAACATTTAATAAAACGAAATAATTATACTCATCCAAATGGAGCAAGTTATTATTTAAGAGGACAGGAAAAATTTGATAAAGTTGAAATGTTGTTTAGACAGAAGCTTAAAGATAGAGGTTTAATGTCAGAATATGAAATTATTATAGAAAAAACCCCTCTTCTTGAAATTATTGTGAATAGAATTATATCTAAAAGCGAGCTTAGAGTGGTTAGCATAAGATATGATGCATTATCAGAATTGTTGGATGGGGGAGGCAATTCACCAGAGAATTGGTTTTTTGATCTAAACACCATTCGTGATCCAAAGATTGATGATATTGTAGACAAAGCGGATAAAATTCTTTTGAAAAAGTAATTCCAAACCAAGAATATATTTTACTAAAAATGTTATTTTATATAGATTAAATAATTCTCTTAAAAGTTTTATTCCATTTTCGTCCTTTTTCGTCCATGCGCTTTTCAAGTACAGTGGCAATTAAGGCATTTTCCTGTATTTTTTTATCTGTGTTCCAGAATTCTTTTACCCAGTATTCATCCCTGGAAAGAATCTGTTGAGTGCCTGTAAGATAAACTTCAACATCATTAAATCCCAGAGTTTTCTCAAAATGATTTCTGTCAAGAATTTCATAAACGGGAGTTTCAACAATCAATTCATCAAAATCCCAACCCTCTAGTTTATAATAACTAGGTGCTTTCCATTTTTCTTCTATATTTATTTTTCTTATGCGACCCTGATATTCTTCAATTATTACTTTTTTCCACACATCAAATTCTCCGGTTTCATAAAGTTCAATTATATGACCTTCATCACCTTCAATATATTTAGACCAGTCATATCCATCTTCAGATTCTTCTTTTATTTCATAGGTTGTGTTAAACGGATAAATGATTGGGGTAGGAATAAATAGAGCGTTGGAAAAAGGAATAGCCAATAATAACTCTTTATCTTTCATAGGTTCTCTTTCTCTGAAATAATTTTTTACATTCATATAATTATCTATTAGAAAATAATTTATTATTTCATTTTTGCTTAATTTTGATTTTTGTGTTGTAAATATAGATTAAAGCAATTAAGGTTATCCAGTAGACTAGGACATATAACAAAAAAACCATTTGCATTTCCATAAAAAGCAAGAGCGCTCCTGCTATAAAAGGAGATATACTAAGTACGCTTCTGTCGAGGACAGCATCAAATCCAAGAATTTCACCCCTGCATTTTGAGTCTACATGTTCTGTTAACAGAACACCTTGTGTAGGTCCGTTAATTGCTTCTCCTATTGCGTAAATTGCTGCCATAATCCAGATGATTGAGATATCTTTTGAAAAAGCCAAAACCAGTCCAGAACTTCCAAGAATAATCATAGCTATCATCGCTCCATGAAAAGGGCCTTTTTTATCTATATATTTTCCTGCAAAAGGCAATACAAAAAAAGCCACAACACCCATAGTTGCAAAAATACACCCTGTGATAAAATCTTTTCCAGTTAGTTCGTAGATTATTAGAGGCCATAAAAATGGTTTTATACCCCAACCAAGAGCAAATCCTGTATTGTGAACAATATAAAATATTAACTCGGGTTTTTTTAAGATATAATATAAAGAAAATAATAAACTTCTTTTTTCCTCATTTTTTTGTGTTTTCTTGATTTTGTTTGTAGCAAATTTGTCTTTAAACCCAAATTGTGTGATTGCAAGGATTGTTGCCAGAAGAAAAATAAATGCCATGGCATAATAACCAGCCACCAAACCATAGGTGTCACTTAATAGACCGCCAAACAAAGCTCCGATACTTCCACTAATAGATTGCATCGAGAATAGCACTCCGAAATAATATCCTTTTTTATTATTGGTTTTTATCAGATCCTGCAGATAAGCCATAAAAACAGGAACTGTTGTGGCGGTTGAAAAGGCCCAGACAAATTTGACACCCATGTATTGGAGGATATTATAAGTTGAGGCATATAGCAGAGGGTATAGAATTCCAAGCATCAAACCCATTAATATAAATTTTTGTCTCCCAAATCTATCTGAGAGTCTGCCTACATATAGTGATAAAATAGCAAAAACAAATGAACCTATTGCGAAGGTTAGACCTATCAGTATAGAGTTATTTGTGAGGGTTTGGAGGAATCTTACTTCTATAGGCGCAATAAGATATCCTGCAGTAGTTGTAAAACTTATTATTATAACCCCAATAAAAAATTTTTGCAGATTGTTTTTTTCCATAATTATTATAAAAAACCTAATTCTTTTGAGGCTATGATAAACATCGCATGCGACCAGATTAAAGGAGAGGGTCCTTTATGCATGTTTTTGTTGTCTATTTGTTCTGGTATATATTTATCAGTTCTATTAAGAACCCAATTATAATATTTTAAAGCTTCTTTTGTTCTTCCAGTTTTGTTAAGGCATATCGCTGCCCAGAAATTTAGTAGAGGCCAGGCATTTCCGCCTTTTCTAAATGAAGAACCTTCAATAAATATTCCATCATAAGAATCTCCGGGATATCTTATAATTCCTCCTTTTTTGTCTAATTTTTCAATAAGAGTTTTGAGCATATTTTTCTGATTTTTTATATTGGTTAATTTTGCAGGCCAGATAACAGAAAATAATGAAGCATCTATTTCCGGGTTAAATTTCCCAACACTAAACATTTTTGAAAATAGTTTTTTATAATTTTTTTGTGTATATTTAGGTCCAAATACCGCAGAAATATTCCCGTTTTTATCAAAAGCTTTTTGGATTGTTTTTTCCATACTTTCTTTTGTTTTGGTCCATATTTTCTTTTTACCATATAATTTATCTGCGGCACTCAAACCGTAAATTGATGTAGCAATTGTATAAGTAAGATTAACGCCAGGGTATCCAATTTTTTCTTCCCAAGGATCATTGATTAAGTATTTATAATTTGTTTCAGACCATATTTTGCAGATACTATTAGCGAGGCAATTGGCCAATTCACCAAATTCATCTTTTGCTTTTTTGTTGTATTTTATATGGTGTTCAAGAGCCCAAAGAAGCAGACCATCCCCATCAGGTTGTAATTGGCTTCTGATTGATTTTGAAATGGGATAAACTGCATTTGGATGAATATATTTTTCAAATTTTTTTATTTCTTTGTTGTTGTATAATTCACTTATGAAGAAACCAGTCGGCAATCCATTTGGTGCATAATGTTGCCATAATAGACCTTCTTTGTCGCATGCACGATTTGAACACCACTTAAAAAATTTTTCTACCTGTTTTTTCATTCCAAGAATATCTAAAGCAACACAGGTAAATGCAGAATCTCTTGGCCATACATAAAAATAGTTGGGAGTGTCTTTAAGATATCCTGAATTTCCAGGATTTCCAGCGACAATAGCGCCATTTTCCAAGCAACAATCTAAAATTACTTTTTTACTTGTTTTAACTAATTGTTTAATTTTAGAATTCATAAATAATATTATTTAAGAGATATACAGATTATATTATTTGTTCTATGCATATTATCTTTGTTTTTTCAAGAGAGTTTATTATACCTAGGATTTTTTTAAATAAAACTTCGGTCAGAAAATAAAAAATCCTTTTGAGATATTTTATCTCCTGCAGGTCAGCTCATTATAAATTTTATGTTGGTGGACGAAATATTATGATAAAATAATAAATTTTTTAATTTAATACAATATTTTTCTTATAGTATATACCCAAGTTATATAATTATGAAGATTGCTTATTTTGTGTGGGAGTATCCGCCGTTGATGGTTGGAGGTCTCGGAACTTATGCTTCTCAGGTTGCTCCAAGGTTGGCAAAGTTCGGCAATGAAATTACGGTTTTTACTTTGAATGATGGAACCCTTAAGACGAGCGAACAGGTGGGTGATGTAATGGTTAATAGACCAAATATTATAAAAGCCAAAGAAATGTTAAATTTAATTGTAAGTGAGAACCTGCATAACTGGGGTGAGTATCTGAGTTTTTTTAACAAAATATTTTCTTATAATTATCTTTCTGCGGCGAAATTTTTAAATGAAACTTTAAAAAATGAAAAATATGATTTGGTTGTTATTCATGATTGGTTATCTGCTATTGCAGGGTTGATAATAAAACAAGATACTGATTTACCTATTGTGTTTCACATGCATTCAACTGAACAGCAGAGAGTTGGAGGCGGAAGTCCAACAATAAGAAGTTTTGAAAGAGAGATGGCCGAGCAGGCTGATTCGGTGATTACTGTTTCTTATGCAATGAAAGAACATTTAATAGAATTGGGATATCCAGAAGAAAAAATAAATGTTGTGTGGAACGGTTGCGATACTGATAAATACAAACTTGAAAATGTGAATTGGGATTTGGTTGATGAATTAAAAAAGAAATATAAAATTAAGGAAAATGAAAAGGTGGTGTTCTTTGTTGGAAGGTTGACCTGGATTAAAGGCGCGGAAAGTTTGGTGCGAGGTTTTCCTATTGTGTTAAAAGAATATCCTAATACGAAATTAATTGTTTTGGGTAAGGGTGAACAACAACAAAGCATTGAGGAGATTATAAAGAGGAATGGGATTGGTGATAAGGTTGTTGTAAGGTCTGAATTTGTTTCTGAGGAAGAAAGAATTGCGCATTATGCTTTATCGGATATTGCTATTTTCCCAAGCACCGCAGAGCCTTTCGGTATTGTTTCACTTGAAGGGATGTGTTTGAAGAAACCAGTTATTGTTGGGGCAAGCGGTATCTCTGGATTTAGGGAACAGGTTATTGCAAGTGGCGAGGAACAAACTGGGGTTCATGTTGATGGGAGAAGTTACGAAGACATCGCCTGGGGAATCAAAGAAGTTCTAAAGGATGACAATAAGGCGAAGGAAATGGGCGAGAGAGGAAGGAAGCGCGCAGAAGAAATATTTAATCTTGATAGGGTAGCTTCAGAGACCTTAAGCGTATATAATAGAGCTGTTGATAGTAAGAGTAAATAATTAATTTTTGTTAATTATGGGCCTGTGGTCTAGTTGGTTAGGTCAGTATTTCTTTGGTTTAATTTAAAGAGAAATCTGTAATAAACGTCGCCTTGACATGGCGGAGATCCCCAGTTCAACGCAACCCTTTTCAGTATAATTGTTGAAAAAGGTCTGCACCCCAAAAAACAAATTTGGAAAATCTGGGCGGGCCCATATAGCATTATAAACCCGAATATATTGAACACTACACTTCAAAACTATTTTAAAATTCAAAAATAATTAAAGCGGGTAAAAACAAAAATTAAATGCTTTTTAGCAGACTATTGCAGTCTTTAGTTATTGAATCACACGCTTTTTCTATTGATTTCTTTGCATTTTTTCCTTCAATGAGTAGCTGCATATTATCTAAAAATGGATGTTTTGAGCCATAAGCCGCTCTTTTTACATCTTTTTCTTCCCAAAGTCTATCAACCAGCAAATTAATCAGGGTTGATGTTTCCTCTGTTTCCAAAACAGTCATATTTTCTTTATTCTCCACAATTTTCATATAATAATTTAAAATTAAATAATTAATGGCAACAATATCAGAATTGATAAAGAAAGCGGGCAACTTTACAAAACTTTCAAGTAAGGACAAAAAAGAAGAGATAATGGGAGACCTTTCTATGGAAAAAATCAAGGAAATGGTTAAAACCCTAGAAATTCCCGGAAATAATGAGGAAGCAAAAATAAGGCAGATAATCGGTTCCTGCGTTTCTTATAGAATCACAATAGATGGAAAGGACCCAAGAGAATTAACAAAATATCCAAATTAATTTAATTGAGAAATAATTTATTTGTTTGAGTATTCTAATTTATTTTTATATCTGGTGCTATACTTCAATATTTTCCCCTATTTTAGGAGCAATGGCTTCAATTCCTAGTTTGGATTTTATATCATTTGCGAATTTTTTTGTGTTGTCTCCGTGAACGCATACAACTTTTTTAGGCGCTGCTTTTCTAATAAGATTTAAAAGTTCAGTTCCTCCAGCATGTCCGCTGAAATTATATCTTTGAATTTCTATATTTACTTTAAATCTTGTTTCTTCATTTTCAAAATATCCGGTCTCAAGCAGTTTTTTGCCGGGTGTTCCTTCTGCTTGATATCCAGTTATCAAAAGACAAGCGTCTTTGAAATCTCTTGCTTTGTTCAGGTAATATAATATAGGACCTCCATTAAGCATTCCAGAAGTTGTTATTACAATACCTCCTTCTCTCAATATTTTGTTTCTCTGTTTTTTTGTTCTTACGAAATTTACTTCTCGAAGGGCTTTTCTTAATTTATCCGCATCGTTGATATAGTTTTTGTGGAATAAGATAATGTCTGCGGCTTTTTGTCCCATTCCATCCAGATAAATTTCTCTTCCAATATTATTTTCCTGTAACATTAATAATAATTCCTGAGCTCTTCCAACAGCAAATGCAGGAAGCATTACAAGACCGTTTTCATGTTCTTTAATCTTTTCTATAAACCTTTTTTCTTCATTTTTCCGGTCTGCGTGTTCTCTCCCCGCGTAAGTTGATTCTGTTATAAGACAGTCCAGTTTGGGGTATTTCTGGGTTCCATATCTAACCAAGTAAGTATCAATGGTATTAATGTCCCCTGTATATAATACGTTTTTTGAGCCTGAGACAAACATTGATGCAGATCCCGGAATGTGTCCTGCGTCAAAAAATTCTGCCTGCAAGTTTCCAACCCTGAATCTTTTGTTGTATCCTTGAGGTATTGCATGTTTATTCATTTTCATAATATCGGCTTTTGTGTATTCTGCGTAATTTCTGGTTATTTTTCCGACTTTTATATAATCTTCGAGAAGTAAGTTCATCAAGTCCAATGTTGCTGGGGTGGTGAATAATTTTGGGGTCTGGAATTTGTAAAGCAGAGGAACCATTCCAGAGTGGTCTAAGTGAGCATGCGAAATGAGCACTCCATCTACCTGTACATTTGGTATCAAAGGAAGCAGTATTTCTGGTTGCAGTTCAACCCCATATTCAAGCAAAACATTTGTATTATTATCTTTAACTAAAAAAGCTTCTCTTCCCACTTCATCGCAGCCTCCTAAAAATTTTATTATCACTTTCTTTTACCTTTTAATTTCTTAGAAATTAGTTTTTTCTTAACTGGTTTTTTCACTGTAATTTTCTTCACAGTTTTTTTTGGTTTTGCAACTATCTTTTTTTTAATGGTTTTTTTTTATTGCAATCTTTTTGACTTGGGTTTTTGGTTTAATGAGAGGACTTACAATTCTTTTTTCAAGCATATTTACGGGTTTTGTGATTGATTCTTCTTTTCCGGATTTTCCTGTTTTTTCAAGATAGTATGAGCAGATTATAAGTATCCCTAACGGGTTAAGCAAGTACACTAAAATGGTTCCTATGAAAGGAATGAAAGAGATTAAGGAGAAAGAATAAACTATCAGAAGCAATAATAACAATTCATTGTAATTTTCTTTTCCAAGCGAGAAACCCTGTTCAATTGATTCAGAAATTCTTTTGCCTAAAATAACACCTGGAATGATCAGGATAAAGAAAGGGGATATCAACATTATAGGTGTTAGGTAGATAAGCATTAAAACTGAAGAATCTACAGGTAAAGTAGGGAAAGCAATCATTACAATAATTGTTGTTATGATGAGCATTGGGATAATAATTGCAATAAGAATTAACCAAATCAGGAGATTTGCTATGAGGTAAGAAATACCTCTTTCTTTGATTGTGTTAAAGAATACCTTCATGTCTGCTTTTTTGGCAAGACCTTTCAAACAAACACCCCATAAACCTGCCTGAAGGAAAATGGTTATTAATGAGCCTAATAGGAAAAATATAAATAGTATTCCTAAACCACTTGGGTTCATAAATTCAAATATTTCTGAAATAAGTTCCATATCTTCAGTATTTCCGCTAAATAACAAATAATAACTTCCAGCTAAACTCTGTTCCACATCTCCGGTTCCTGCAAGAAATCCGAGTAGTATAAATGAAAATAATGTTGTAAATATTATTAGAGTTGCAAGAATTAAAGTGCCAAAATTTCTTGTATAACTCTTAAATCCCGTTCTAAAATGCTTTAAAATTGCGCACATAATTATATTTTATTATATATATAATCTGGTGTACTTTGTTATTATTTTAAGTTTTTAATTAGATTTATGGACCCAAAATTATTTGGAAAATGGGATTATAATGTTGAGGTGGAAGACCTTGGATTGAAGAGTTATATTAATCTTGAACCTAGAATTTTACCTAAATCAGATGGCAAAACAACAGATAAACAGATTGTAGAGCGTTTAATAACCCGTTTGATGGTTCCTGGACATAAAGGAAAAAAACATAAGTTTACTTCAGGATTGTGTTCAGGCAAATACCAGACAATTTACCAGTTTGTTGAAGAAGCTTTTGATATTATTTCTGAAAAAACCAAGAAAAATCCAATAGCCGTGTTTATAAAAGCTCTTGAAAACGCTTCACCTTATGAATTGACTGTTTCTCAGCAGATAGGTGGTATTGTGGCGAGGAAACCAGCTTTATGCTCCCCAAAAAAGAGGTTAGACCTTGCTTTGAGGAAACTTGTGCAGGGCAGTTACGCAAAGACTTTTAATAAAAAGAAGAAAATGTCTGTAATATTGGCAGAAGAACTTATTGCAGCTTCCCTGAATAAGGACGAAAGTTATGCTGTGGCAGAAAGGAAAAGGAATGAGAAAGAAGCTGAGGGCGCAAGGTAATTTCTAACATACTATCTGGTTACTTATAAATTTTTTTTAATGTAGATTATGGCAGAAGATGTTAAGGCTCTCTATGGATTTATAGAGAAAGTTGCGGAAAAAGGCAAAATAGCCAAGGGCGTAAATGAGGTCACAAAACAAGTAGAAAGAGGAAGTGCAAAATTAGTGGTGACCGCTCAGGATGTTGACCCAAAGGAAATTTTAATGCATATTCCTGTTTTATGCAAAGAAAAAAATATACCTTGTGTTGAGGTTCCATCAAAAACAGAACTTGGAAAATCATCAAAATTGATTGTAAGTTGTTCTACTTTAGCAGTTCTTGATTTTGGCGGACTTGATAAAGAAGCGGAGAAATTTTTAAAATAATTAATATTCTGTTTGATTTTGTTGTGATGTTTGTTTAATTTTCATCTGATTATGTGATATTATTCCTAAAGGAATTGATTTCCAGAGGATTAAAAATAGACTTATATTTATTATGAATCCTTACTTTGAACTTATCCGACCCAACATTTGTTTTCTATCTGTGTTTGGTTTAATTGCGGGTTTGCTTCTTGTGAGCATACCTTTTGAGTTGTGGTTTTTTCCAGTCCTCGCTGTTTTTTTAATTTCAGCTTCAGGAAATGTGATTAATGATTATTTTGATATTGAGATAGACAAGATAAACAAACCAAAGAGGCCTTTGCCTTCGGGAAGAATCTCAAAGAAGCAGGTAATTATTTTTTATCTTGGTTTGTCTTTGATTGGATTAATTTTATCTTATTTTATCTCAGTTAATTTTTTCATACTTTCGATTTACAACACAATTTTGGTGCTTGTTTATTCAATAAGATTTAAGAAAAATCCAATTGGAAATATTGTAGACAGTTGGCTGGCATGTTCGGTTTTTATTGCCCCGGTTTTAATTTTCGGTGGGTTTGAAGAATTGATTGTTTCCACAGCAACAATTCTTGCGGTGATTGCATTTTTCGGAAATTATGGCAGGGAGGTTTTAAAGGATGTTGAGGATATGAAAGGAGATAAATCCGCGGGGGCAAAAACACTTCCGATTATTTTCGGAAAAAACAAAGCGGTTTTTTTCGGGAAGTTGTTGATTTCTTTCAGTTCTTTTTTCATGTTTGTTCCATATTTCTCTGGAATATTTTCTGAGTTTTATTTACTCTCTGCGTTGATCTGCTTTTTTGTCTGCCTTTATATTTTGACAATTAAAGAAGTGAGCAAAGCGCAGAAGACCACAAAGGTGTTGATGTTTTTAGTCATCCTAGCTTTCTTGGTCGGTTTGATGTTTTAAGTATTGGTTTAAATTTATGGACGAAACAAAAGAGGATTTAATTGATTATTTAGTTAAGAGCAAAGCATATCCGGTTTGCAGCAAATTTGGAAAAATTTCTTTCAGTGGACCAAAAGATAAATTTTTTGATAAAAGAAAAGATGAAATAATTAAAAAATTAAAGTTGAAGACTAAAGAAGATTGCAGAAAAATTAGGGAACTTGTAAAAGAAGAATCCGCAAAATTAAGAACAACAAAACCAATAAGGAAATGGGTTAAGGAAGACAGACCAAGAGAGATGTTAATTAAAGTTGGTTCTGAGAATGTTCCGTTAATTAAATTATTAGCAATAATCTTAAGAACCGGCAATAGTTTTGATGGTTCAAGCGCGGAGGATTTGGCAAGAAAATTGCTGGATAAATTCAGGGATTTGAGGGGGATAGACCAGGCTTCTGTTGATGACCTGTGTTTAATTAAAGGAATCGGGATGGCAAAGGGTGTTCAGATAAAATCTGCTTTGGAAATTGGAAAAAGGTTTTACCGGGAAATTGCTGAGAGCAAAAAAAGGCTGAATAATGTGGAATCTGTAATTGGATTTGTCAGGGATTTTTATGGTCCTTATTTGAGAGATTCAAAAAAGGAATTTTTCAATATTATTCTGTTGGACAGGAAAAATAAAGTGATAGACACAAAGGAACTGACAAAGGGAAGCGTGAATGCAAGCATTGTTGATCCTCTGGAAATTGTCAGAGAGGCCACAAAAGAAACAGCGTCTTCAATAATCCTTGTTCACAACCACCCTTCCGGTGAGGTGGATCCTTCGAGAGATGATATTGAAACTACGGACAGAGTTGTTAAAGCCTGCGACCTTGTTAATGTCAGAGTTCTGGACCACATAATAATCGGGAAAAATCTCGAGGATTATTTCAGTTTTATGGATAAGGGTTTGATTTGATAATAAAATTTATTCTACATTCTTTTTAAAAGACCGTAGATAATTGAGATGCATTTTAATAATTCTTTCGCCTATTTCAGTTCTTTTATTTACACAAGATATTAATTCAGCTCTACTAAGACTCTCACCTCTTATAGCAAACTTATAGTTTAGCGGCATTCTTCTAAGTCTGGCTATAACGAGTTCTTTTATTTTATCTTCCATAATTATATTAATTTTAGTTTGTGATAATATAATATTTTAAGCTAATTCTCTTTTTAAAACCTGTTTGTATTAGAGCATTAACCAAATTCTTTTGTGTTGTTTTAATTTACCAATAATTATGGTTGGCAGTTCAAATGGTTCGGATTTGGGTTTTGAGCAGAAACTCTGGCAGGCGGCGGACAAATTGAGGAATAATATGGATGCTGCGGAGTATAAGCATGTTGTTTTGGGGCTGATATTCCTGAAATATATTTCAGATGCTTTTGAAGAGAAATATAATTATTTGAAAGAACAGACTTTGGACCCCAAGAGTGAAGTGTATGTTAAAGAGTCTTCTGACCGTTATGGTGTGATGGAGGATAGAGATGAATATTCAGCTGAAAACATTTTCTGGGTTCCGAAAGCTGCAAGGTGGAGTTATCTTGAAAAAAATGCGAAAAAACCTGAGATTGGAAAATTGATTGATGATGCGATGGAGGCAATTGAAAAAGATAATCATTCTCTTAGAGGAATTCTTTCAAAGAATTATGCAAGACCCGCTCTTGATAAGCAAAGATTGGGCGAACTTATAGATTTAATTGGAACGATTGGTTTGGGGGATAAAGAGAGCAGGAGCAAAGATGTTCTTGGAAGAGTTTATGAATATTTTATAGGTCAGTTTGCTGATGCAGAGGGGAAGAAGGGAGGACAGTTTTATACCCCAAAGAGCATTGTTGGATTGCTTGCTGAAATGCTTGAACCTTACAAAGGAAGAATCTATGACCCCTGCTGCGGTTCAGGAGGAATGTTTGTGCAAAGCGAAAAGTTTATTGAGGCTCATGGTGGGAAAATCGGAAATATTTCTGTTTATGGTCAGGAATCAAACCAGACAACCTGGCGTTTATGCAAAATGAATCTTGCAATCCGCGGGATAGACTCCAATGTGCAATGGGGAGATTCTTTTCACAATGATGCTCACAGGGATTTGAAGGCGGATTTTGTTCTTGCCAATCCCCCCTTTAATGACAGCGACTGGAAAGGAGAGTTATTAAGAGATGATGTTCGGTGGAAGTTCGGAGTTCCTCCGGTTGGGAATGCAAATTTTGCTTGGGTGCAGCATTTTATTCATCATTTATCTCCTTTTGGAATTGCGGGTTTTGTTTTGGCTAATGGTTCAATGAGTTCAAATACTTCAAATGAGGGCGAAATCAGGAAAAACATTATTGAGGGTGATTTGGTTGACTGCATGGTTGCGTTGCCTTCCCAGTTATTTTATAACACAATGATTCCCGCTTGTCTGTGGTTTGTTTCGCGGGACAAGAAAAATCATAAATTCAGGGATAGGAGAGGGGAAGTATTGTTTATAGATGCCCGGAAGATGGGGCAGATGATAACGCGAAGAAATAGGGAACTGACTGATGAGGAACTTAAAAAAATCTCCGATACTTATCATTCCTGGAGAGGAGAAGGCGGTAAGTATGAAGATGTTTTAGGATTCTGCAAAGCAGTTAAAACTGAAGAAATTGAGAAACAGGGATTTATCTTAACCCCGGGTCGTTATGTTGGGATTGAAGAAGAGAAGGATGATGGGGAGCCGTTTGATGACAAAATGAAAAGACTGACTTCTGAGTTGGGTGAACAGTTTAAAGAATCCAAGAAACTGGAAGAAGAAATTAAAAAGAATCTTTCAGGGTTGGGGTATAAATTATGAATAAGAAAGAATTGGTTGAGAAACTTGAGGATATTGAGTGGGAAGATTTTGAGGTTAAAGAGGCTAAATCTGAGATTCCAAAAAGCAGTTGGGAAACCGTGAGCGCTTTTTCAAATACTGCCGGAGGGTGGCTGGTTTTTGGAGTTAAGAAAGAAGGGAAAAAATATGAGGTCGTTGGTGTTAAAAATCCTGAAAAAGTAGGGCAAGATTTCACTAATACTCTAAAAACAGGGGATAAATTTAATAAGGGGATGGAGGTTATTAGTAAAAAATATAATTTTGGTGAAAAAACTGTTCTTGTTTTTTATATTCCTAAAAAATCTCCAAAAGACAAGCCAATATATTTTAATAATCCGAAAAATACTTTTATCCGAATAGCAAGCGGAAACCAGAGAGCAACACAAGAAGAAATAGATTCTTTTTTTAGGAATGCCTCTTTTGAAGAAAAAGATCGGGAATTAACAACTTTTAATTTTGAGGATTTGGACGGAGAAACGATTAAACAATATAGAAATTTTTTTATTCAAATGAATCCCGCGCATAGGTACAACGGTCTGCCTGATAAAGAATTTCTTCAAAAGTTAAGTGTGTTAAAAGACGGAAAGATTACCTATGGCGGATTGTTGGTTTTTGGAAAAGAAGATAGTTTAGCGGAAGCGATTTCTGATTATAGAATAGAATATCTGGAAATCGAGGGCACTTCTTATGAGGATGCGCCAGCAAGATATAATTACCGTTTATCTTCTGAAAGGAATCTCTTCATAACTTTTTTTGATATTTATGAAAGATTAATAAGAAAAATTAATGTACCTTTTTCAATTAAAAAAGGTGTTAGGGATGATGATCCTCCACATTTACAGGCAATAAGGGAGGCTCTTGTTAATTTGATAGTTCACACTGATTATTTCAGCAGGTCAAATCCAAGAATAAGGGTTTTTATAAACAGGTTTGAATTTTATAATCCTGGGGCATTGCCTAAAGATATTGAATTAATTTTAAAAGAAGATTTCTCATTACCAAGAAATCCTATAGTTGCAAAGATATTTAGATATATAAGGTTTTCTGAGAATATCGGCAGTGGATTTCATAAAATGATAAATGGGTGGAATGCCCAGTATCATTTAAATCCAATTATTGAAGGTGATTTTGATTTTTACAAGATAACTTTTCCAATTACTATCACCAAGACTATCACCAAGACTATCACTAAAACTATCACCAAAAAATTTAAAGGAGAGTATAAGGAAAGAGAAATATTTGAAATAATAAAAAATAACCCTCATCTAACTGCTGAAGAGATGTCAAGACTGGTTGGATTAACGGTTGTGGGTGTAAGGTATCATTTAAATAACCTAAAGAAAAAAGGACGGCTTAAAAGAGTTGGCAGCAGTAGAACCGGAAAATGGGTGATTGAGAAAAAATGAGAGTGAGTTTAAAGAGGTTATGGATGTGAACTGGTGACAATTTGTCACCAATTGAAATTAAGTTCTCCAGATGACAATAAATAAGTTCTATTTTTAATGTAACTGGTATGTAACTGAGAGGGTATGGTAAGTGCTAAAATACAAGAATTCTGGTGTTTGTGGGCTTTTTTAATGTAACTGAGCAAATAATTGTTTAGAAACTATCCAGAAAACTATCCAGAAAACTACCCAGAAAGCCACTCGGAAGATTATGGGGTGGTGTGGGGGTGAGTAAAAAGATATTGTGGTTTAATGGCTGATTGGGTGGAGAATTAAATGGTGGATTAAATAATTATTTGAGTTTATCTCAAATAATCAAGTGTTTAGGTAAGAGGAAAATTAAATTAATAGAAGAAGGGTTTCAACTGTCCGAGTTTATCGGACAGTTGAAATTGCAGGCAGAGGAGGGCAGATTAAGGGAAACAGACTGCGCAAATACAAAAATCCCTGTTCAGGACAATCCAGCCAATTCCTCCCAAAAAAGCAGACCTAAAATTGGTTTATCGACAAATTGTCGAGGGTTGAAATTAAATTGAGGTTATATTTATATTGAATACGAAAAAGAGTTAGTATAGGGGGGGTGGATATACCCATTTAAAGCTTTTTTAATAGCTTATCTTATGGAAACTGCAAAGTTTGAGTTTTACATCCCTGTTGGATTGGAATCTACGGAAGAGACTAAAAAGGTAAAGGAATTATTAGATAAAATTAAATCTTTGTATTCTGTAGCAATTTTAGAAAAAGTTATTAATCCCGTGGAGGAGGAAGAATTAAAATCAAAATTTCTTTGGAGTTTATCGGTAGCTAAAAGAATAGGAATTCATCAAACTGCTAAAACAAAATCCCTGTATCCACAACTAGTAATTTTTGATAAAGAAGAACCTATTACTTTTTATCCACAATCTTACGGGAAAAAGTCAATAACAATTGAAAATTTTTTAAAAGGTTTATTGGAAAGAAGGGTGGAATGTATTCATGATAAATATGAACTTGAAAAGTTCATTAATAAATCTTTGATTGGTGATGTAAAATGATAATGGAATTTAGTTGTTTGGAAAATAAGATTGAAAAGAATTTAAATATGTTGGGGTGGAAGGTGTGAAATATGGTAGGAAAAATGAATAGGAATGAACTTAAGCAGATTTGGAAAAATTTATTGATGAATAAAAATGGAACTAGGGTGTTAAAAGGAGTTCAAATTTATTTTAAAGTTAATAATGCTTTATCTCATGAGGGTTTGAAAAATGAATTTGAGAGATTAGAAAACTTGGAAGAAATTATTTTTTGGAAAAAGATTGTTGAAATTTTAAAAAATAGTTATTGTAAATCAGAAATAAATTCTGAGAAATTATTAACTCTTTCTAAAACTAATTTTGAAGAATTTATTAAGGAATTGGAAATATTTCATTTTGATGAATTATTTGAAGAAAAAGAAGAGAAAATTTTAAAGGGCGTAATAGATCTGAATGGTGAATTATTTAGTAACTCAAAAGTATATAAGGATTCTGAAAATAAAATAATTAGAATCATCTATGCATATGAAAAAAAATATAGAGGAAATGTAAAGCCACATACATCGGGAGAAAAAGAATTTTTCCCAAATTTATTAATCAAATTAAATTATAATACGGGAAAAATTCATTTTTCAGGATCAATAAAAGAGAGGATTTTGTTTGTTTCTAAAATAAATGGCGAGGAAGGTCACTCCGAAAATATAATTTCGGACTTAATCGATGATTATGACAATTTCAAGGTAGATGCTAAAAATTTATTATTAGAATTAAATAAAAATAATCAAAGAATTAAAAAATTAAGCTATTCAGATAAAGATATTTCAATAAATATTCACTCTAAAAAGGATCATTATGATATTTTCCACGTTGTTAATAATGAGACTCTATTGGAAGATACAATAGATATATTAAATTTGAAAGAGGTTGGCGTTTTATTAATTAATTCACCAAAAGAAATAGGTGAAGAAATTAATTATTCTCTTGTTATTGAAAAGAATCTTAGTTCAGGTTATTTCAAGATAAATTTGTTATTAGATCATAGGCTTAAAGGAGTTCATGGGGAAAAATTAACTAAAAAAATTTCTAATATTTTAGATAGATTAAAGATTAAAGTAAACACCCGTTATAATTTACCAATAGCTTATTATTTCAACAGTTTATTTCAGAAGAGGAATATTAAAGAGTTCTATTATAATAAAATAATTGATTTAGATAAAGAAAATAATTTATTAACTCTTTTAGAAAAAGAGAAAATTGTGTCTAAAACACCATTTAAATTCAATCTAGAAAGGTTTACAAATATATTTTTAAAAGAACTAAAAAAACATGCAGATAAAGAAACAATTGTGAATGAAAATCATTTTAAACTGATTGAAGTAAATAAAGATAAAAGTAGAATAAGTCTCCGAGTTAAAATTTATTCTGATAAAAAAGACACAAAATTTTCAAGACATTATACGATAATTATCTCAACTGATAGTAGATTTAATGAATATGAAAAAATACTTTATCCAGTTATCGAAGAAATTAATTATTATTATATATTTAATGAAAGGGAGACTGATAAAATACTAAAATACTTGTATGATAAAATACAGTATTGTATTTTGGAGAAATATGGTTTGAACTTAGAAAAAGAGATTCATAAAGCGTTTAGATTATTGAAAAATTATGTTTCACCCACAGAAAAACATTCTGAAGATGCAAAGAAGGAAGGAAAAGAAGTTGAGCTTGCAATTAATATTATTCTTAAATATATCTATGGTAATTATTCACCTTTAGGAGGTCCAAATGAACCCGATGGTGTGTTAGAGCTAAACAATATTTCTTATATGATTGATTCAAAACAACATAAACAAATAAGTAAATCTGAATTAAGAAAATTTAAGGATTATTTAGATCACCCTCCTCAAGAATGTGACGGAGATATTGAAGGTATCTTGGTTGTATGTAAAAATAAATTAAAATCAGAAGGGAGTTTGAATCTAAATTCTAGAAAAAAGCTAAGTTGTAAAGATAAGATTGGTTTTTTTACTGTAGAATTCTTATTAGAGTTCTTTGATTTATATATAACTCACAAATCCAAAATTACTTCTAATGCGAAATTGAAAGAAAGTTATTTGAACCTGATTAAAAATATAGTTTCTGAAAGTAAAGATTTAAATAAGATTTCTGAGTTAAGAAATTTAGAGAAAAGTAAAATCTCCGAATTTATTCGTAAATTGGATAATTTGAGGACTTATATTCCAGAAGGTAAAGAAGCTCTTTAATATGAAACAGAAAACTAAATTCAAACAAACAGAAAACAAAATTTTTTCTGAAGTTTCATCGAAGATAAAACAAACAGAAATAGGAAAAATTCCTGAAGATTGGAAAGTTAAAGAATTGGGAGATGTTGCTTCATATATTAACGAAAAAATAACTGCTACCGAACTCAATCATAAAAATTTCATATCAACAGAAAATATGCTTCCAGATAAGAGAGGTATAGTTGAGGCTTCATTTTTACCTCAAACGGGAAAAACCAATAAATTTGAAATAGGAGATATTCTATTTTCAAACATTAGAACTTATTTTAAAAAATTGTGGTTGGCTAAATTTAATGGTGGTTGCTCAAATGATGTTTTAGTAATAAGACCAAAAAATTCATCTCTAAATCCTCAATTCTTATATTATTATTTATCTCAAGAAAAATTCTTTGAATATACAGTACTAACTTCAAAAGGTACAAAAATGCCACGAGGAGATAAAATTGCAATTATGAATTATCAAATAAATATCCCGCCATTCCCTGAACAAAAAGCAATCGCAAAAATCCTTTCCGACCTTGACGATAAAATTGAAGTTCTTCAAAAACAAAATAAAACACTCGAAGAAATCGGGCGGACAATTTTCCGCCATTGGTTTGTAGATTTTGAATTTCCCGACGAAAACGGAAAACTCTATAAATCATCAGGCGGGAAGATGATTCAAAGTGAAATGGGGGAGATTCCAGAGGGGTGGAGAGTTGAAAAGTTAGAGAAGATAGTTGAAATTACTTCAAGTAAACGTATTTTTCAATCAGAATATCAAAAAACAGGAATTCCTTTTTTCAGGTCTAAAGAGATTATAGAATTGCATTCGGGTAAAAGTATAAGTTTGAAATTATTTATATCTACAGAAAGATATAATAAAATAAAAGAAAAATATGGTGCTCCGAAGCATAGAGATATATTATTAACTTCAGTTGGTACAATAGGTGTTCCTTATCTTGTCAGAAAAAATGATTGTTTTTATTTCAAAGATGGAAATCTTACTTGGTTTAGAAATTTTAAGGAAAATTTCAGTGGATCTTTCATTTATTATT
>JAUVLW010000006.1 GCA_030600555.1 Candidatus Aenigmatarchaeota archaeon | reverse complement strand
GGATTTTTCTTATCAATATTATACCAATAACTGTCAAGCAGGATTTTGACATCAACCCCTTCCCTGGATTTACTTATCGCTTTTTCAAGAAAAAGGCTCGGTGTTTCCTCAACAGAACCCTCTTTTTTAGAACCCCAATGTTTATAGATATACATCTGTTGGATATAAAGAGATTCCTCTGCTGTGTCTATCAACTCCAAAATATCATCAATTGCGTTCGGGGCAAATATCGAATAAACTTCCTGATTACTGAATTTTTCCGATTCAACTCCGGGATTATAATTGCCAACCGCAGGATTGCAAGTGAGTTCATACTCTTTAAGTTCGCACACAAATTCTTCAGAAATTTTTAAATCCTCAAAAAAAGTTTTTAGAAAATCATTCGCAATTTTGTCATCCTCAACAACAGCACCCCATCCGCGGTTTCCGAAAGAAGGGTCTTTGGAAAATCCAGTGTACCCAAAATTCTCGGAAGTGATTAAAACAGAAGAATTATCTTTGATTACATATTTTGCGTGATGAAAACCGTCTCCGTCATAAAGAAAAACAGGAATATTGTTTTCTTTTAATTGGCATAAAATCTCTTTCTCCTCCTGTTTCATACCGCTTACAGGAACATTCTCAACCAACAAAATTATTTTAGTGTTGTCTTTTTTCTCAAGCAATTCCGCAATGCAGGGATTCGTGAATTCATAAACCGCTATATATAAAAATGAAGAATCTGAAATAAAATTCTCAAGAGATTGATAACTGCAATCAGGGTTTACAAAAGTTGTTACCTCAGCCGCATTAACTGGAATTATTGCTAAAACAAAAAATAATAAAATTAATTTGTTATCCATTATAAAAGTTATAAATTAAAAATAAAATTATTCCTTCAATTCATATAAACTAAATCAAGCTAAATTATGGATAGGCTCAAAACTAAATACCGTGGGTTTACACTTTATAATGCGGGTCTTCCAGGCTTTCCAAGAAATTTTACAAGAGATGGCATAATCTCCGCAATTCTTTCCCGGAATTCCAAGATGCTGGAAAACCAGCTTAATTTCTGCGCTTATGAACAAGGAGCGAATAAAAATCCCAATAATGGCGAAGAACCCGGCAAAATATCTCACGAATACCCCGAAGTGATTATTGGAAAATTGTCAACTAAATTCAGCGCCTGTGACACAACAGCCCTGTTCCTTATAGGGCATAAATTTTATATTGATTTGACCGGAGATGAAAGTCTAGCAGAGCTCCAACAAAAAAGCATAGAAAATGCAATTGGATATATTTTATCCCACCTCAATCAGGATAATTTGTTCATGGAAGATCCAAAATTCTGCGATGGAAAAAAATTTGCGACAAAGACAACTTACTGGAAAGATTCTGAAATTATTAACAGGAAAAACGGAGAACCTTCTTATCCAATATGTTATTCATTGGCTCATGTTCAGAACATGTGTGGAATGAGATGCGCCGCAAAAATATTAAATTCAAAATATTTCAGGGTTGCGGAAAAAATGAAGATTGGAATGGAAAAATTATTCAATTCAACAACGGACAATTTTTATATTGCTGTTGACAAAAAAGGTCCTATTGAAGCAATAAGCTCAGACCCTCTGCACATGTTGTTTTACCTTGAACCCGGAGACCTGAAAAACAAACAACTGGAAGGAATCATTGAATCCTCAAAAAAAATTGAAACTGAAATAGGATATAGAACCCTTGAACCAAAATTCTCTGATAAAACAAAATCCGGATATCACACAAAAACCGTATGGCCTTTTGAACAGGCAATAATCAATAGCGGAGCAGTTAAACACAGGATTTGGGCGGAAAGGTATGAGATTGCAAATCTTATAAAAAACCTGAGGCATGTGGAAAAAGTAAGTTCAAGAATTGTGTCAAAACTGGACACTGACCCGGAAATATTTATTTTAAGCAATCCTGAAACTAAAAAGGGCGGATGCGACCCTCAGTTATGGACAATTGCCGCCAAAAAATATTTTGAGAAATTTAAGTGCCATAAATTTATCTAAGGGTAATAAAAATATATTTCCTTGTTGTTTTATGAAAAAAATTGTGTTATTCTTTTTATTTCAATTTTTGTTATTTCCTTGTTTTGGGCAGGTTGTGATTAATGAAATTATGTATAATCCTACAACTGAACAAGGAGGGGATTCTTACTCAGAATGGATAGAAATTTATAATCCAACAAATGATTCTATTAATCTAAGTGATTGGGGACTTTGCGGAAAAGAATTATTGTCAGGATATATTAATCATACAAGTTCTGGAGGTGAAGGACTTCATTTAGATGAAGGTATAATTCTTCTACCAAGACAATATGCAATTATTACAGACGGTGGAAGTGGAACAAAAGTTTATCAATATTTTGAAATTTCTAATAATTCTTTGGGTTTGCATGTTGATGCTGGAACTTTGTGTGGAGGATTAAGCGACTCTACAGAAACCATAAACCTGACTAACGGAACCTATACAGAGATTATCAGTTACAATAATTTGGCTGGTTGGTCAGAAGCAAAAGACGGAAATTCTCTACAAAGAATTAATTCAAGCCAAAATAGTTCTAATAATTCCACAAACTGGCTGGCTTTTCCGCCAAGCCCGGGAAAACAGAACTTTTATGAAAATTCCACTTTGGAACTCTTGGAAATTTCAACAGAAGAAAAAATTTATGCCAATAAGACAACAATAATTCTTGTTAAAATATTAAATCGTGGAAAAGAGAATGCAACAGATATTTCTGTTAATCTATCTATAAACAACATTTATAATAATTCAATAACAGTAAATATATTAGGAATGAAAATTACAGAAATTCAATTTGAATGGATTCCAACCCACTCCGGAAATTATATAATACTTGCTTCTTTGAATGGACAAACTATTAATAATTCAATTTCGGTTTTACCGCAAATCCAAAAAAATACAACTTTAGAGATTTGCCTTGAGACTGAAATTCTTCTGGATTTAAAATACACGTCTCTATTTAAAATAATAATTAAAAACAAAAAAGAAGTTGAAGGGAATTGTGAAAGAAAAGACAATATAACCGTTCAATACAACATTACAAACTCAACAGGCGGATTGACAAAAGAAAATAATTTTACAGTTGAAGTTGGTTGTTCCAAAACAGCGGGCACAGGAGAATGGACTCCCAATCAAACAGGAAATTTCACACTTTGCGGGAGAATAATTAATGCAACAACCAATTTTAACAGCTCTTTGGTTTGCAAAAATATAACTGTAATTGATTCAAACACAATTCCCTGCAACTTAACAATCAATATTTCAGCTTCATTAATCTGGCACACAGGAGAAAAATCAAAATATTATATTTTTGTAAATGATTCTTCTGGAAATTATTCAAACAAGCAGATAGAAATAACTTACTGGATAGAAGATTATTTTGGGAATTTTATAAAGAAACCCTATACAACCACAAGCATAAAAACAAATACGAAGTCTTCAAGAGATTACACCCCAAAACTTGACTGCGGAACAGCAGCTTACATCATAAAAGCGGAAATAACAAACACCTATTGCAATGATGCAAATTACGAAGATAATTTGGCTGAAAAGATGATTGTTGTGATTGGGGATGAAGAATGCGAACCCTGTCCTACTTGCAAAAAATGCTCTTCTTCAACAGAAAAAGAATCCGCAAAAAAAGCATCAAATCTGGAAATAAATATTCTGAATTTAACCGACATTTTAGCCAGAAATCAGGAGTTCACAACAACAGTGAAACTGAAAAATAACGGAGCCGATAAAATATTATTGGAAATTTATTCTTATGCTTATGACGGTAAAAAATGCATTACCGGCGGATGGACCTCAAACAAAAAAAGCGTCTCCTTAAAGAAACAGGAAGAAAAAATTATCTATTTAGAAAACAAAATTAAAAAAGATGCGACTCCAGGGGAATATTTTTTTAGGCTTAGAACAATGATAGACAGTAAAGCATTTGATTTAACAGAAACAATTCTGGTGACTTCTGAAATTATTGAAGATGAGATTGAAGAAGAACTGGAAGGAGTTAATAAATTCCCGGAATTAAAAATCTGGGATGATGAAAAATTAAGAATTAATTTATCAAATTGCGAAGGCTGTAAATTAATAATTGTTGGTCCTGAAACTTACACAATCACCGGCAGGAAATACAGAGTATTCAAAGATTTTGGAAAATATTATGTTTTTGCAATTAAAGACAGCGATGTAATTTTCAATGAAACTTATTTGTGGAGAAAAGAAGAAAAAGAAATCTCAAACAATTCAAAAAATATATTTGTAAATAAAAAAATTAATCAACCCTCCAATGCAACAAATAAAATAACCGGGAAAATTACTGAAGTAAATTCCAACTGGACTAAAGAGATTCTCAGTAAATTCATTGAATTATTTTCTCCTTTGATTAAATTAATGGAAGATTCTATACAATAAAATATCTACAAATCAGATTTCTTTTTTTTCAACAGGTAAATAAAATTCTTTATTCCTCCCCACACAGTTACGCCTTTTCTGTAAACCGGAGAATCTATATCAATTGTGGTATATTTTAATTTATTTTTGCCAACTTCATAAACAATCTCGCTTTCAATGTGATAACATTTTGCTTTTAAATTCATTTTTTTGGCCGCATCCACGGAGAAAGCCTTGTACCCGCTTTCAGTATCTTTCAATTTTGTGCCGCAAATAAAATTTGTTAAATTATTCAGGCAAAAATTTCCAAACTTTTTAATCCAGGGATATTTTTCAAGATTTCTTGAGCCCAAAACAAAGTCATAACCTTCCTCAACTTTTTTTACAAACCTTGGAATATCTTCTGGAGAGTGCTGCAAATCCGCATCCAAGGTGACGATGATATCAGCTCCAAGAAATATTGCTCTTTTAATTCCTTTTCTCTTTGAATATCCAACGCCTTTATTTTGCTTATTCACCAGAACTTTGGCCCCTTCTTTTTCTGCTAATTTGCATGTGTTGTCCTTAGAACCATCATCAATAACAACTATTTCGTCCACAAATTTTCTGGTTCTTTTTACCACCTCTTCGATTGTTTTACCTTCATTATAAGCGGGGATAACTGCAATTACTTTCATTATATTATTTATGAAAGTTATAGGGATTGAGAGCACAGCCCATACATTCGGAATCGGGGTGATAGATGAGAAATTTAATGTGCTTGCTGACGAAAGAACCCACTATACTCCAAAAGAAGGCATAATTCCTCTTGAAGCCTCGCAATTCCATGAAAAAAATGCATCAGGACTCCTTAAGAAAATAGAAGACAAAATTAACCTGAAAGAGATAAATCTGATAGGGCTTTCCTCCGGACCAGGATTGCCTCCCTGCCTGTATCATGGTCTGAAATTTGCGAAAGAACTGTCAAAGAGATTAGGAAAACCCTTGATTGGAGTAAATCATTGTCAGGCTCATATTGAAATAGGAAAAATCCTGACTAAATTAAAATCTCCTGTTACCCTGTATGTTTCCGGAGGCAACACCCAGATTATTTATGAAAACAAAGGTTATAAAATTCTTGGTGAAACCCAGGATATTGGAATAGGGAATGCAATAGACAAACTTGGCCGGACCGCAGGATTGAGTTTTCCCGCAGGTCCCAAGATTGAAAAAATTGCGGGGAAAGGAAAATTTGTTATGCTCCCATATTCAGTAAAAGGGATGGATCTGAATTTTTCAGGAATTTTATCTGAATCAATCCGAAGACTTGAAAAAGGGGAAAGCAAAGAAAATATATTTTACTCCTTTCAGGAAGTCTGTTTTGCAATGCTCACTGAAATAACTGAAAGAGCAATCGCGGCAACAGAAAAAAAAGAATTGTTATTAGTTGGAGGGGTTGCCCAGAACAATAGACTTCAGGAAATGCTGAGAATTATGTGTAAAGACCGCGGAGCAAAATTTGATGTTGTGCCTAAAGAATTTGCGGGGGATAATGGGACCATGATTGCGATGACTGCTTTGGTGAATTACAAAAGTAAAAAATTGGGAGAAATTGAAATAAAATCTAATTGGAGAGTTGATAATATATAAATAGTATACTTATTATGGCAAAACAGGAATTAAAAAGTATTGGTGTGCTAAGTTTCGCAGTAGTTCTTGGATTAGTGCATGCTGTAATCGGTTTGGTAATGGGAATCTTTATGACCGTAGGCGGAGTATTCATCGGTTCTATGATGGGATCTGCTTCTGCAGGAGGTGTACTGGGAATATTTGCAATAATCCTATACCCAATAATGTTTTTCATAATGGGTTTTATAGGAGGAGGAATTTTTGCATTAATCTATAACTTCGTAGCAGACAAATATCAGGGAATTGAACTTGAATTTAAATAATTTGTTTTTAGTTTTCTTTTTTATATTATTATGGATTTAGGGAAAGGTATAAAAAAGGGTTTAAGATTCTGTATCAATCCAAAAAGATGGTTTCCTTTTTTCATAATGGATTTATTGGGATTGTCTCTTATTCTAAGTATTTTCAATAATGCAAATCTATTTAATTCGTCCAATATTCTATCAGGAATTTATGGGTTCTCGGTTATGTTTTTGGAAATTATTATAGTCTGGATTTTATTGTTTATTATAAGCCTCATACTCAAAGGAGCGGTTATACACCAGAGTTACAAAGAGAAAGAATACAAAAAAAGTTTTTTAAAATCTTACCGTAAAACACCATCTTTGATCATGGTCAGTGTAATCATATTCGCAATAAATATATTCGCGGTTTCAATCCCCTATTTTGGGTTGCTTTTTATGTTCGCATCCATTCTTGCGTTCTATTTTGTATACCAAAATATTATCATAAAAGATGTGGGATTTGGCAATAGCCTTGAATACTCAGTTGATTTGCTCAAAAAAAGATGTTGGTCTTTGATAATAATTTATTTTGCTCTTGGGGTTTTATCATTCATTCTCAGCCTGATGTTTTCACTGCCTTTAATTTATATGATTTTCACAATCTTAATTTCTGGGGGTGAACTTGCATTAAATCCCATAACAGCTATTAGCTTGAATCTCCATTGGTTATTTATCTGCCTTTTGATAAGCATGATTGGGAAATCAATATCACGGGTTTTCTACCTAAAAGCGCAGACAGAAATTTATTTGCAGCTGATAAAAAAAATATAGATTATATAATATTTTAAAAATAATTTTATGGTAGAAATAAGAACCCTTAAAGAGGGAAATTATATCAAAATAGACGGAGAACCCTGCAAAATAATAAGTAAAACCAGCGGAAAGACTAGTAAACACGGCGGAGCTAAGGCAACTGTAATTGCTGTAGGTGTTTTTGACGGCAAAAAAAGGGAATATGTGGGTCCAGTATCTTCAAATGTTGAAGTTCCAATGATTCTGAAAAAGAAAGGGCAGGTAGTAAGCGTTCAGGAAGATACAGCCCAAATAATGGATTTAGAATCTTATGAGATGTTTGATTTATCCACTGCAGGAGAAAAACTAAAGGAAGGAGAAGAAGTCGCATATATTGATGTAGAAGGAAGAAAAGCTTTATTTAACAGATAATTTTAATTTTATAAATCTTTATAGCAAATTATCTTAGAGATGTTATGAACAAACAAGTTATTATTTTAAGTGTTATTCTCATTCTTCTGATAAGCATTATTTATTTCTTTGCCCCAGGAACTTACCAAAATGATTTCAACTGCAATAATTATTGCAAAATGCAATATTGGGATGGGGGCGTTTGCGAATGGCCTATTTTTATGGAGAAAAATAAATTTGAGGAATGGACAATTAAAATAAATAAACCTGAAATAAAATTTCCATATTCTAATGTTGTGAATATGGGTCCTTGTGTTGTGAAAATTTTTAGTTCCCATTCTATGCACTGCGGAAGTGAAGGTCAGTGCAATTGTTATTGTTTTAATAAATAAAAACCCTCTAAAAAATTCTGAACTTTGCTTTCTCGATTCCTTTCTCAGTGATTTCAATCTCCACTTTTTTTCCTTCAGGCAAACTCCGGTGTTTTCTCAAGATTGCGAGTCTGCGGTTGTCATCAACTTTTTTCAATTCAATCAAACACTTACTCCAGTATTTTACAACATCTCTCCCCGACAATTCTATCTCATCGGAGTTCACAGAATAAACCTGATTTGTAATCATAACAGGGATATCTTTTTCCTTGGCTAAAAAAGACAGAAAGGCAAGTTGTTTTGCAAGGGCTTTATTTATCTCAGTGAAATTCTCTTTGTTAATTTCAAGACGGTAAAGCGAAACAACAGAATCCACAATAATTAATTTTAAATCCAAATCCTTTAATTTCTGAACCACTTTTATCTGCTCTTTGAAAGTAGAGGGGTTGTGGTATAAAATATGTTTCAGGCCATCTTCGGTTCCGCCCATCTGAAAAAATCTCTCTGTTGAAAAACCATTCTCTGTATCAATATACCCGACTTTTCCTTCTTTCAGACCTGATAGAGTAAATAATAAAGTTAAATTTGTTTTCCCAGAACCCGGAGGCCCATACACATTTGTTATTGCTCCGTGTTCTATTCCCCCGTTCAACAAACCATCAATAACCTCAGTTCCTGAAGACAACCTGCTTATTTGCATAACTTAATTTCTTTAAGGAATATATCTGAGGTTTTTATTTCTTTGAATTTAAAAATTTCTCCGCCGTTGAATGTTCTTTGCTCGTGTTTATTGGAACCCACACTGAAGAAGGAATAATCATTGAGGTCACTTTTCGGTTATTTGCCAAATCAGGCAAAACCGCCTGTTCAAATTCAGGACTTTCTTCAGAATCCAAATCAATTTTCTCTTCTATTTCCGAATAAACTCCGGGTTCAATCACATAAAATGCAGTATTTGTATATTTTTGTATGAAAGGTTTTTCAACAAATTCAGTGACAAATTGCTCCGAATCTATTTTCCCAACCCCATAAGGATATTCTGTGCCTGAAGTAAATAATGCGGTTACAAGAATGTCCCTGTTTTCAGTTCCGTGCAAATGATGCAGGAGTAATTTTATTGGCAAGTTCCTATCAAGATATAAATCATCAGGGTAACAAACAATTGCTCTTTTATTCCTGTCAATCTTATTGTTCATTAAAGCGTATTTTAATGCTTTTCCGCGACCTTTCATTGTTTCAGGTTCCACTGAATAAGTTGTATTTATTCCATATTTTGAACCATCCCCAATATAAGCTTCAATTTCATCATGTTTGTATCCTAACAAAAAAACAAAGTTTTTAAATCCTGAATTTTTTAAAAATTCTAAAGTGTAATCTATAAGACATTTGCCGTTTAGTTCAAGTAAAGCCTTGGGTTTGTCTATTCTACCCATTCTCGTTGCTCTTCCCCCCGCAATTATAATTACTTGGGTCTTTTCTATCTCCTTCTTTATATAATCAAGATTATCCATAATTAACTGAGTGATTAATTTAATTAATAATAAAATTTATGGGCCCATAGTGTATTTGGTAACATGCTGCCTTCGCAGGAGCTTTTCTTTCTCAAAAGAAAACCTCAAGGAAAAGAAAGGAGAATTTGAAAATGGCAGAGACGCTGGGTAATACTTCCGGTATCGACTCCCAGTGGGTCCATTTAAATTTTTTCCAGAATATAATTTAAATTATTGGGAAAAACATTTTAATCAAATAAATTTATACAAATCACTATACTTATTTCCTCTGCCTGTTATCAACATCTCTTATAAACCTGTCAAGGATATCCACGAATTTCTTTACATAACTTCTTGTTACTTCAACGTCCCTCTCAGGTATTTTATCGATTTCTTTCTCAGCGATTTTTTTCATTCCGATTACTTTATCAAATACTTCGAGATAACTCTTTGGAAGATAATGCTTTTCAATCAACTCTGTTCTTATCACCTTTGGAAGATTTTTTGGGTCTGGGGGAAGTTTGTCCACTTTCTTAAGAGCCATGATTGTTGATTTCAACAAAATCTCATAATTTTTATCAATAAGCATTTTTTTCTTCTGGTTCTGAAGCGACTGGTATATCTTTCGCATTTCCTTCACATAATCCTCAGCTTTCTCAAGGAACTCATCAACCTTAGCTCCTGTGATTTCCTTTACTTTTTTGTGCTCAACATCTTTCCTGAATTTAATAACTTTCTCAAGAATTTTGTAATATTCTCTTGGCAGCATTTTTGTATCAACCAAATATTCTTTAACGGCTTTTGGGGTGGCTTTTGGGTCAGGAACCTGTTTTCCAAGATACATCAAAACCGCCTGCGAAGAATTAAGCATTGCGTAATAGCAGTCCTCAGAAACCTGATATAACCTGACATTCTTTGCCCTCTCAATTTTCTTTGGCGCGGAAATCATTAATAATTCTATTGATTCCAGACTTGCGGGAATTTTTCCTCTTTCCAAAAGTTTTTTCATTGGAATAAAAAATCCCTGATCATATAAAGCCCATCCATCTCTCAGAACAGTCATTAACAAAGGATGTGAAACTCTGACCATATCCCAGAATTCAGTTATGGTCCATGGAGGTTGTATGTGCAATCTAGAATCCAGTTTTTTTGCGGTTTTAAAAAGATTATCAGCAACAGATTCCTTAAATTCATCAGTAACCCTCATTTTTGTATCATCTAGCAAAATAAGAATATCTAAATCGCTTTCTTCAGTAAAATCCTTTCTCAGATAAGAACCAAAAACAAATATAGTCTTTACTATATCCTTGTATTTCTTCAAACATTGTTTCTTAAATTCTTCTGCCTTCTCAAAAACTTCCTTTTTTATCTTTTCTTTCTGTTTTTCAGAAAGTTCCTTCTTTTTAGGTTTGGAAACAGCTTTTGCCTGTTTTTTGGAAATTGCTGGTTTTTTATTGGTTTTTGCAACTTTTACCGCTTTAATTAGCTTTTTACTGCTTTTTACTGCAGTTCCCTGCTTTTTAGCAACTTTCTTGATGGTCATAATAGATTAGACTAGTATATAAGTAGTTTATCTTTTTAAAAAAAAAGAATATATGAAAGAAATGAAATTCGTGAATGACGGAATCCTTAAGCAAGAAATATATGATTATCTAGCCAACAAATTAAAAGATATTAATTTTGAGGACATTGAAGTCAATTATTTACCTACAAATATCAGAATCTTAATTCACACAACTCAACCTGGAGCAATCATAGGTCCTGGCGGAGAAAAAATAAGCAGATTAACCACTGATATTAAAAAAAGGTTCAATATAGAAGCTCAGGTGGATATAAAAAGAATTGACCGGGATGTAGTGGTTCCAAAAACTATAGCTTCCAATATCGCAAGAGGTATTGAAAACAAAAAACATTACAGAAGGCTTGCGGACTATCACCTTAACAAAATAATGAGGCATGATAATGTGCTTGGAGCGGAAATAGTTCTGGACGGATTAATCACAGGTTCAAAAACAAGAAAGGACAAATTCGCAAAAGGCTACATGAAAAAATCAGGAGCTCTTGTTGAAAAATATGTTAAATGCGGCATAGCAACAGCCCAACCAGCAATAGGTTCGATAGGCGTAAAAGTAAGTGTGTATATAAAACCTAAATAATTTATCTATTTTTTTTAAATATATTTTTTAGTAAATACTTTACTTATTTTATTAATCTTTTTTCAGTGAATAATTTATCTGTTTTTTAAATATTTTCTTAATCGTTTTATATCTTTTTCAGAATGAATATTAAAAATTGGCGTGTCGATAATATATCCACTCATTGCTCTTCTATCTATTAATTTTGGATAGACCTCTTTTTGCAATCCCCACCGGATTTTTCCTTTTGGAATAAAATCAAAAATGTGCTTGTCGCATACAGCAGCAAAAGCTGAAATCAAAGTTTTCTTGCCGGTTTTCTTTTCTTCATGCTTGACAATTCTTGAACCAATCATCGAGATATTGCCATATTGTTTCGTGGTTGATATTGGAACAACGGTAAGGGTGACAAGACTTCTTAGGATGGTTTGATTCAGGTTATGTCTTTTCATTAACTCAATAAAATCTAAATCATAATATTGATCTATTGGCAAAACAAGAAAATTCTGATGAATTTTATCCCTCACAAGTTCAAGAGTTTTTGCGTTTCCAAGTTCTTCTTTTTCTTCAATATATTCGATATCAACATCCGGGTATTTTTCAGAAAGAATTTCAAAGCAAATATTGATAACTTCTTTCCTTCCAACAATAAAAATCTTCCCAAATTCAGAAAGCCTTTCAAACAGCAGATCCAAAATAGTTTTATCCTGCTTCACCGGAATCAAAAATTTAAACTTATTATTCAACTTTAATTTATCTGGATTTCCTCCCGCAAGTATAACCGCAACACTTGAGTTTTGGAGATATTTTCTGATGCATTCTTCCATGAAACCAGATCTGGAATCAAAGTTCAGATTATCTATGTATCTATCCGCGTGTTTTAACAACTCAGAATCAATGGTGAGAGAAATCCTTTTTTTCATAATTAAGAATCTTATTGATAAGATTAATTAAACACTCATCCTTTAAACAGTGCCTCTTTTTTCTTTCAGGAAAACTTAAGCCAAAAGATGTGATTGGTTAATATTAAGAAATTTATTTGTTAATTGGTATAAAATAACTATAATCTAAGTATTTGTTTATTATATATATCTAGTCTATATTATGACAAACAATGAACTTAAAGGAATTTCCCCTGTAATCGCAACAATATTGATGGTAATGATTACCGTGGGTTTGGTTGCGTTCAGTTACAGTTGGTTCATGGGTATAGGAACCACAACTCAGGACAAAACTGGAGAGCAACTTAGCAATATGGATAAAGCAGGTCAAGCATTCAATATCCCAACAGTTTATGAAGATGGCACTACGGCAAATAGAATTAATTTTGAATTCAAAGCCTCTTCAATGAATACGCTTAGTTTATCAGCAAATACCTCTTATTTAAAAGCATATTTAAACAATGTTCCTGTAATAATTAACAGTTGGGACGGCGGAATCTCAGGTATTGAATGTTACAACACCACATCAAAATTAAGTCCTGGTGAAAGTTGTTATGGATATATAACTGCAGCTGCTGGAACCTGCGAATCTGGAGACACTATAGCATTAAAATTAGTCCATGAATGGGGCGCAAAACAAACAATTTCAGTTATCTGTAAATAATTTTTGATTTTTTAATAATATTATTATGAGATTAAAGGATTTACTGAAAGAAAGTTTGAATGAAAAAGAACTTGAGATTGCGCCATCAGGTTTTGATATGATAGGGGATTTGGCAATTATAAAACTTAACGAAGAACTTGAAGGAAAAGAAAAAGTTATTGCAGAACAACTCCTAAAACTAAAACAAGTAAAAACAGTTCTGAAAAAAGAAGGGAAAGTTGAAAATGAATTTCGGGTTAGAAAATATAAAGTTATCGGGGGCGAAAATACCAAAGAAACATTGCATATAGAATTTGGGTGCAGATACAAACTCAATATTGAAAATGCATATTTTTCCCCAAGACTCGGAAATGAAAGAGAAAGAATCACAAACCAAATTAAAGACGGGGAAAAAATACTAGTGATGTTTGCTGGGATTGGACCTTACGCAATTCAGATTGCGAAATACAGGGATGTGGATATATGGGGAATTGAAATAAATCCAGAAGGAGTTAAATATTTTAGGGAAAATGCAAAACTGAACAAAGTTGAAAAGAAAATTAAAATATTTGAAGGGGATGTAAGAAAAATAGTCTCCGAGTGGGATGAAAAATTTGATAGGATAATCATGCCTCTTCCAAAAGACGCGGAAACTTTTCTTGATGTCGCTAAAAAGGTTTCCGGGAAGAATACAATAATTCATTTGTATATGTTTGCGGACTCAAAAGAAGACGCAATTGAAAGAATCAGCTATGATGTTGAGATTCTTGATTGCATTGAATGCGGGGGTTACTCAAAGACCACTTCGCGCTATTGTATAGACTTTAGGTTTAAATAAATAATGGGGTTCAGAATTGATAAAGAAAAGGCAATGAAAAAATATGATTATGCCCTGAAAAAAAAGAAAGTTGACAAACCTATAATTCCACTCATTGATTATATCAACTCAACGAAGAAATATTATACAACATCCAGTTGCTCGGGGAGGACAATATTGTTGCACGAATTTGGAAAGAGAAAAATAGATACTGAGTTTATTGTAAAAGAACATGGAGACATTAATATTGATAAATTCCTGAATATAAATCTCAATGGAATGGACGGCAAAATCTGGCTGAAACAGGAACCCTTCATAATCCATATTGTTGGGAAAACTTTGGAGAGCGCTAAAAAAGTGCTGGAAATTGGCATGAAATCAGGATTAAAGCACAGCGGAATTTTTGTTTTCAAACCGGACAGGTATATTCTTGAACTTAATGGAAACCAGAGACTAAGCGCTCCAATTATTGAAAATGGGAAGATGCTGGTTCACAAAGATTATTTTATTTATCTATTAGCTCTTGCTGATGAGAAAATGAGAAGGAACGAGGAAACCTGGAAGAACTTTGAAAGAAATCTAAGGTCAAAATTCAGGGAATAATATTTTTGAGTGTTTGAATTATGCTAAGCAAAAATGAGATTGTTGAGGAAAGGATAAATATCCTGTTTAAACTCGGAGAAGAAGAATTAAGAAAAGGAAATTCTGAGAGGACAAGAAGATATATTAGACTGGCAAGGAAAATCGGGATGAAATACCAGTATACTCTGCCAAGAGAGCTAAAAAGGAAATTCTGCAAAAAATGCAATCTGTTATTAATCCCCGGAATAAGCTGCACAGTCCGTCTGAACAAGAACACAAAAACAAGAGATATTAAATGTTTTAATTGTAATTATATTAGAAGGTATCCATATGTTAGGTAAGATTGAATCGGAATTGGGAAAAACAGCTGCAAAACTTAGCAGCGAGAAGATTGTAGAATATCCTGAGTGGGCAAAATACGTGAAAACCGGTATAAACAGGGAAAAATCACCTCAGAAAGAAGACTGGTGGTATTTAAGAGCCGCATCAATATTGAGAAAAATTTATCTTAAAGGGCCAATTGGGGCTGAAAAACTGTCAAAAGAATATGGGGGTCTTCAGAACCGAGGAAGCAAACCAGACAGATTTAAGAGAGGGTCAAGAAAAATAATCAGGGTAATTATGCAGCAACTTGAAGAGAAAAATCTTTTGAAGAAATCAGATAGTTTGAATAAAGGGAGAATTATTACCAAAGATGGATTGGAGTTTTTGAGGGAGTGAATTTTGTTTATTGAGATATAAAAATGGAAAAAAAGATTAAAAAACTAATCATTTTTGAAGCAATAGCCTTTATATTTATTGTTCCTTTCATTCTATTAGGATCTTATATTGATAACATATTAATTCCAAAAATAGATATCTTAATATTATTGGGTATATTTGTATTGGTGTTCTTAGGTTGGTATATTTGGTTTGAAAAAATATAACCGTAATTTATATTATGAAAATCGAAAAGAAACTGTGGGTTAAACCCTTTCAGAAAGTTCTTGATGGAAAGAAAACTTATGAACTGCGTCTTGCAGACTGGGAATGCAATGAAGGGGATATTCTGGTTCTAAAAGAATGGAATCCTGACACAAAAAAGTATACTGGAAGAGTTATTGAAAAAGAAATTACTTATATTGGAAAAACCAAAGGTTTAAAATACTGGTCTAAAGAAGAGATAGAAAAATTCGGGTTTCAGATAATTTCTTTCAGATAAAATATCCAATTGCATGAATCTTAAATCTAAAATAATTACCTATTACTTTGACAATTTATAAGCGGCACCAAATCCAATCATCAATATCAGAATTGCGACAATTGAAGGTAAGTAATATTCAGAAATAGTTATTTGTAAGGTCATACCGGAATCATAATACATATAGAACAGCAGGGTAAATATCAAAACAATGCAACCAAAGATTGCCTGATTATTCTGCACATTAATTACCAGAAAAACAAGTCCTCCGATTATAAGCAAAATTGACAGGGAAACTGGCTCCAACTCAGTGATTATTCCGAAAATGAATACTGCGCACAAAAGCGCCATCAACCCAATGAATTCTTCGGTCTTCATAAATATTTATTAATAATAGATTATGTCAATTGAAGAAAAAATACTTAATTTCATCGCAGAAAAACAGGTAATTTCTACAGAAGAACTTGTAAATGAACTTAAAGGAACTGAAAAACACACTTTAATGGCTATGGTTGGCGTGCTCAAGGAAAAAGGGCTTATATGCTCCTCAAACCTGTTATCCCCAACAACTCTGGTAATTACAAGCAAAGGGAAAAACAGTATTTAACAAACACTTAAAATTAATCAAATAGTAATTATATATATTATGGGGAAGGATGAATTTACGAGATTACAGGAAAAATTTAAATTAAATTTTTTCCAGATAGAAAAACTGCTGGGTTTGTATGAGGGCAGGTTAAACTCCCTTGAAAAAAAGAATTCATTGATTAAAGAAACCGACAAAAAAATAAGCATTATTAAAAAAGACTCTGATGACCTTAAAAATTCTGTTAAAAAAACCAACAAAAGGGTGGAAAATAAAATAGAAGATTTTGAATCAATAGCGAAAGATAACAAAAAGATAATTGTGGATATTGAAAAAGAGATGGATATATTGCACAATGATTTCCTCGCCAAAACCAAAAATCTTGAAGATATTCTTAATAAAAAAGTTCTCAGTATGAATGGCAGTTCACTGGCAACAGAGAAAAAAATGGTTGAATTCACCAAGACCCGCATGGCTGAATTTTACAAACAAATCAGCGGCACAATTTCCAAAAAAGAATCTGATTTTAAAGAACTGGAAAACTCAATAAACAAAAAGATTAAAAGGGTTGAAGTCTTGGGTTCAAAACTTCCAAAAATAGAAACTAATGTAAACGCATTTAATAAAAATTATCAGGAATGGAAAATTTTCAGTATAGGTCTTGAAGAAGATAAAAAATTATATTTAGAATTAAGAAAGGTTGTTCTGGGGTCAATAGAAAAATTAAGGAATCTTGAAAATGTATTTAACCAGAACCTTGAAGAATTTGAAGAAATTAACAACAGGATTGAAGGAAATGAAAAAACATACAAAGAAATGTCTGAAAAAACAAAAAATGAAATGGTCAGACTGGATGAAAAAAGCAACAATCTGGAAACGAGCGTTGAAGAATACAAAATTAAACTGAAAGATAGGTTAACCAAAAGATTTGAAGAACTTGATTCCAGACTTGAAAATGAAGTGAATGTAAAAATCAGGGAACAGGATAATTTACTCAGCAGCTATGGAAGCAAATTTACAGAAATGGATCAAAAGTTAAAGGAAATTGAAAATGAGGTGATACCAAAAAAAATAGATAAAGAATTTAACGAAATGCTGGTAATTCTAAGAGACAAATTAAAAGACCTTGTAACCCTAAATGACTTTGAAAAAATCCGCGGTGAATTAAGGACTAAAATAGAACAGGTCAGAATGCCTGAAATATCTCCTATGGAAAAAAGAGTTGGTATGATGGAAACTGACTTGGAAGAAGTTAAAAGATTACTGAGAGGTCTTTCGCAGAGATTGCCTGTAGTTTTAGAATAATCCAATATTTTTATAAATAAATGGATTTTTCTTTTGGGTGAAAACCTCAATTATCACGAAATTTGGTAAAATATATAAATTTTTTTCTTTTTGGGTAAAGACCTTTTCTTTTTTTAAAAAGAAAAGGGTTTTATGGGAGGAAAGAAAGTAACCGGGGCAACTTTTGAGAGATTGTTCAAAAATGTGTTTGTTTGCCTTAAATGCAAGCACAAGATGAGATCAAACCCTCAGAAAATAAAATCCGGCGAAATAAAGTGCAGAACCTGCGGATATTCCAAATTTAGACCAAAATCCAAGGAAGGTAAAAGATGATATATTTAAAAACAAATATACTTTAATTATGGCAATATTAAGACAACATGAAGTTCTGAAGATGCAGACAGAAGAGAAACTGAAAAAAATAAAAGAACTTAAGTTGGAACTAGCAAAAGAGAGGAGTAGTGTTGCTATTGGCGGTACAGTTAAAAACCCGGGAAGATTAAAAGAAATCAGAAGAACTGTTGCCAGAATAAAAACTTCATTAAATAATGAGTGATGTCTGCCCAGTTTGCGGTTTACCGAAAGATATTTGTGTTTGCGATACAGCAGTTATAGAAGAGCAAAAAATTGTAATTTATACAGCAGAAGGTCGGTTTAGAAAGAAAATAAGCATAATCTCCGGAATTGACCCAAAAAACGTTGAAATCAAGCAATTACTGAAAAAATTCAAACAAACCCTTGCATGCGGGGGAACAATCAAAAAGAAGGAACTTTGGCTTCAGGGAGAACACAAAGAAAAATTAAAAGACTTGCTGATAAAAGAGGGATTTAAAAAAGAACAAATTGAGATAAAATAATTTAAAACATCATATATAAGTGGTTAAAATGAATTTGGATATTAATATTGCTTATACTTTGTTTGGCGAAATAGAAGGAATTTCAGATATAAAAATTGCGCTAAATGATAAAGGAGCTTATAACCCGGAATTAACCAGTAAACTAAACGAATTCATTGGATTTTATGATAGTTTGACCAGAAAACTAAAAAGGCGTGAAATGATGACTGGATTACATACATTTAATCAAGATTATGAAACAGGATACTCAGGAGGTAAAAAATATCTTCAAATGATGAACCATAGACCTCAGACCTGAGATTAATAGTTTATTCTGTTATTTCTGAATTATGGAACTAAAAAAACCCGAAAGAGCCCAGACAATAAAATATTACTCAGATGAAAAACTGCAGGAAATTATGTGCAAATTCGGGATTAATCGGGAAGTTGTTGCGCGCAATGTTGATGGGATGTATTTCAAAAGACCAACCACAATATTTTATCCAAATGATATTGCAAGATTAACCGAACGCGGAGCAGTGTCTTTTCATGGCTCTGTGGAACGATGGAGGAATCCTTTGCTGATAGATGAAAGAAACTACGACGAATTAAGAACAGGCTTTGATTGGGTGATTGATATTGATTCAGGCCTGGGTATGGAAGAAGCAAACATCACAGCTTGCCTTATAAGAGATTTTATTGAAAAATACAATTTAAAATATATCCTGAAATTTTCCGGGAGGCGGGGATTTCATTTCTGCGTATTCTGGGAGAACTTCCCGGCGGAAGAAATCCTTGATGACAAAGAAATCAGATTATTATACCCAGGACTTCCAAAAACCCTGTCAAATTATCTTAGGGAACAAATTAAAGAAGAACTCTGGGACAAACTTGTGGAACATGCAGGATCAATAAAAGAACTGACAAAAGGTGAAGCAATAGAAGACAAAAACCCTTTCAAATACGTGGAAGTTGAAAAAGACTGGAGTTCAAGACATCTGTTCAGAATGCCTTATTCACTCCACGAAAAAACAGGTCTTGCTTCCATCCTAATTGAACCAGATAAACTGGAAAAATTTAAAATTGAAGACGCAAAAATGGAAAATGTGGTTTTCAAAGAAATTAATACTGAAGGAACTGATGCGAGAAGACTCATAGTTGATGCCTATGACTGGTTTGAAAGAAGAAGAGAAGAAAAACCAAAAGAATCCTCTGCACCTACGTTTATGGAATCCTATAAAGACCGGGTTGAAGAAGGAAACTTTCCCCCATGCATCCAAAAAATTCTTGAAGGAATTCCTGATGGGAGGAAAAGAAGCGTGTTCACACTCACAACTTTTTTAAGAAGTTGCAACTGGCCAATGCTTGAAGTTGAAAAAATGGTTATGGATTGGGGAAAGAAAGTCGGATTAAAAGAAAATTATGTTAGAGGCCAGTTAATCTGGCACAAGAAACAAAACAAAAGAATCCTTCCACCCAACTGCAGCAATGGGTCTTTTTACAGAGATGTTGGAATTTGCCAACCAATTCCTCTCTGCGAAAAAATAAAGAATCCAATTAATTTTGCGATTATTAAACAAAGCGGGGGGAAGAAAAAAAGGAAGCGGAAAAAGAAAGTTTAGTTTTTTGTATTTTATCAAAGTTCAACTTATTAATTTGGCTTAACAATTATAATTTATCCATCAATCTCTTTCCCAAACAACTCAATAAACTCATCTTCTTTTCCTTTCTCAATTTTACCGCCTGCGGCTTCTTTGTGACCTCCGCCTCCGCCACCGAGTTTCCCGCAGATTCTGGAGACTATTTCATTCAAATCAATTCCCGGCATCTTCGACCTCGTAGACAGTTTTACCCCATCCTCCGCATAAGCGAGCCCAACAACAACATTTTTATCAATAGAACCATTTATCAAAATAGAGGCTATTGTCCCAATCATATTTTCGTCTATTTTATCTTTTGCGTTTATGAACAAAATATTTTCAGTCTGGGGGAATTTCTTCATATTCCTTTCAGCCCACGCCAGATAACCGGAAAGCTTTCTCCCGTATTCCCTCCTCACATCGGTGAGTATCTCCAGATTCCCGTTCAGCATCTCAAAAACTTCTTCATACTTTTCAAGTCTTCCAAATGAATTGAAGATTGTTGAAAACTCAAGAGCATCCATAAATTCTCTCGGCTGGTTTGTAAGAATATAAATACTTGAAAAAATATTTGCGGGCTCATCAATATTATTGCTTATTCTTTCCTTGATTATTTCAAGAGATAATTTCTTTTTCTCATCTTCTGAAAGGTCATAATAACTTTTTATTTTTCCATTGTGGTGCAACTCTATATCCAACTCTGACAAGAATTGGACAACTTCGGAATGACCATTTAACGGGAAGAAATTTGCCCGCGATAAAGATTCATGTATTGGTCTATTTACATGTCCGAAGATATTTAAACCAGGCTCGATTTTTAATCTCCCTAATTCTTCAGCCCGATCCATCACTTTTTTATTCTCATCAATTTCAATCTGGTGGTCTCCGATAGAACCCACCACAGCGTAATCTATAAGTTCATCATTTTTTCCGAGTTCAGAAACAAATAAATAACAAACTCCAGCTCCGCATAATTCTTTGCCTTCAACACAGGGATTTACCTGAATTATATTTTTAGGAATCTCAATTTTCTCAGGAACATGGTGGTCAAGGATAACAATCTCTTTATCTTTTGGAAGCAAACTTAAATATCCTGAACCCAAATCAGAAAATATTATTAACTCAAAATTGCCTTCTTCAAATTCCTTTTCCACTTCTTCAATTATCTCAGAAGAGATTTCCTTTGCAATTTTTATTTTTATTTCCTTGTTCTCTTTCTTCAATGCATCAGACAAAATTTTCGCTGAACAAAGACCATCACAATCATAATGGGAAACAAGCAATATTTTATTTGCATTTCTTACCTTGAGAAGGGCTCCACTAAAGTCCATCTAATATAATGTTTTATATAGTTATGGAAGTCCTGATGATTGTGCTAATTACTATTTCTGTTAGCCTAATTCAAACACTAATCCAGAAAAAATTAATGGATGTTGATTTAGTTAAAGCACTAAAAGCGGAGATGAAAAAAACAAATAAAGAAATGAAAATTGTTAGCAAAGAAATGAAAAACACCAAAGATGGCGAAGCTCCAAAAACCGAAAAATTAAACAAATTAATGTCAAAAAGCGTTGGAATTCAGAAGAAAATGATGGGACAAACTATGAAACCTATGATGATATCCAGCCTCGTTGTTCTTGTTGCTTTTTATATAATCCCAATGTTCTTTAGCAACGCTGTTTTGAACCTTCCTTTTTCTATTCCTTTTGTTGGAAATCAACTTGGGTGGTTGGGAATATTTATAATTACATCTGTGATTTCAGGTCTTATCTTCAGGAAAGCTTTTGATGTTGGGATGTAATCTTATTTAATTATCTGAAAATAAAAGAATTTATTTTGTATTTATTGAAATGAAACTGTTCCATTCAAACCATCTGCAAACAAAAATTGGATAAACTCAGTTCACGCAAAAATGAACGTGAACTCAAAGTTCACTTGGAAATGAAGTTCATATTTACTGCATTTGGAGGGACACCTTTGTTTCACGTGGAACCATCAACTTCACGTCTTGTACACGCGAATCCTTGGCATATACTGCTATAAACACTGAAATACTAAAGTTCACACATCTTTCTAAACAGGTTCACAAACCCAAAAAAACTTCCTGTGAAGTTCATGTGAACTTAATTCCATTAAATAGCGTAATTTATTAGACAATTATTAATATGGAGCACAAATTTTATGATTTAAATGCATCAGCAAACATTGAGAATTTATTGGAGAGAGCAGAAACTCTTGGACTGACAGGCGTATGTTTAGTGATGAATTCCAATGAAAATCTGGAAAAATATTTAACAAAAATTCAGGAACTTAAGAAAAAAACCAATCTAGACTTAATTACCGGAGTTCTCATTCAGGAAGATCAAAATAACATTCTGAAAAAAGCAAAAGAATTGAGAAGAAAAGTTGAGGTGATTTTAGTGTCCGGAGGAGATTATGAAATAAACCGGCTGGCATGTTCCTCTGATTATGTTGATATTTTATGCCATCCTGAAAAAAGCAGGCATGATTCTGGACTCGACCACATCTGTTGCAGAGAAGCAAAAATCCATAACACTATTATAGAATTAAATTTCAGAGAACTATTGTTGTCAAAAGGTATGGAACGGATAAAAGAATTAAACAGAATGAAAGAGATTCTTAGATTGTGCCTCAGACTAAAAACAAAATTTATTGTAAACTCCGGAGCAGTTGAACTATTTGAACTGAGAAGCGGAAAAGAATTATCGAGTCTGTCTTTCTGCCTCGGAGCAGAAATGTATGATGCCTTAATTGCAAACTCAGAACTGGCTGAGAAATTAATTTTTAAGAACAGGGAAAAACTAAAACAACCGTTGGACTCTGTTTATATTGAACATGGAAAATAGAACTAAAACCCTGCCCTCTTCCTGCAGAGAGAAAAAAAGATACCTCATATTTAAAGTTATCTCTGATCAGAAAATAGAATTTGAAGAGTTAATTAAAGCTATTTTTAGCAACACAATTAATTTATTCGGAAGCCTAAGATTTGGACAAACAAATTTCAGATTTCTCCAGGAATTATATGACACGAAACAGCAGATATTTGTATTGAAATGTCTTCCAAAAGATGTTGAACTTGTAAGACTCTCCCTTGCATTGATACCTGAAATCTATGGGAAAAAAGTCTGCATCATGTCACTCGGGGTAACTGGAACAATTAAATCAGCGAGAAATAAATATTTGGATAGTATTTAATTAATTATAAACTTAAGGGCAATCTACGAGACAACTGCTAGTATTTTCTCCAATTGCTGAATCGCAATACCCATTTCCGCAACAATAAACTACATCGCAATCCAAAAAACAACCTTCAGAACATTCTTTTGGGTCGCAGTTTAAATCCCCGCAGAAATGAACTGAACCAATAACATATATATCCCCTGACTCACAGTCACCCATTATTTTTATCTCCGAAGTGTCCGGGGGTTTTATAGCCAACTCGAAAGTGACACTTTCCCCGATATCCAGAATATTATCCCCCGCATAAGTATAAAACATATTATTGCCCGAAACATATATGAGAAAATTATCTATATTCAATTCAGTTCCGCCTGTATTCAAAACCGTTATATTTTTGGAAACAACATCTGAAATCATAAAATTTGACATCTGATTGCAATATCTTGCTTGCTCTTCTTTCTCCAGAGTATCGCCGGTTTTATACAAAGTTGTCTGATAAAAACCAAAGGTAAGCGCAATAATAACAATCACAAGACTTATCAAATAAATTTCTCCAATTATAATATTTACACCCCTCATTATTTAATCTGTATTATGTTATACAAATCATTAAAGCTGGTTTCGAAATCACTTAATATATTTCTCAAATAGATTAAGCCAGTCAAGCAATAATCTGGTAATTAGGAAATTATCCTTTACGTGCAGATAACCTTTAGACCCAAACTGAGTTCTTAATACCTCATCTTTCAATAATTTTATCACACTCTCGCCAAAACCTTTTATATCATTAGGTTCATGAAGATACCCGTTTTCTGAATCAATTACCTGTAAAGGAATTCCCCCTACTTTTGAAGCCACTACAGGAGTTCCTTTGAATAAAGCCTCTGACACAGTTAATCCAAATCCTTCTCTTATTGATTTCTGGATTACCACTGAAGATGCTCTTTGAAGGGCATTTACAAGAGCTTCATTCTCAACAAGAATCACTTTAATATCTCGCTTGTACTTGCTTTTTTCCGCCTTTCTTTCAACTTTTTTGAACAAAGCCTGTCCTTCAGGGTCATCTGTAGCAAGAGAACCCAGTAGAATCAATTGGCAATTTACTCTTTTCCTCACATACTCAAATATCTTAATAACTCCAATTGGGTCTTTCCATTTATCAAACCTTGAAACCTGGGAAATAATTGGTTTATTATCTCGGATTCCAAATTTCCCTAAAATCCTATCAACGGCTTTCTCAGATAAGAATCTGTTTTTTTGCGACAAAGGATCTATTGCCGGATAAATAATATTCTGAGGTATTGATAAATTCTTCCTATATTCTTCCTTTGAAATTACTAAGCTATCATATTTTTCAATAAATGGTTTTAAATAATTCCATACCTTCAAATTCGGATGAGATACGTCAATGTGGAGTCTGAATATCCAGGGTTGTTTCTTTTTATAAAAATTAATTAAAGGCAATGGCTGGGGATCATGAACTATAACTAAATCATGGTGGGTATGTTGATTGCATAAATGAGTAAAAGTTGAAAATCGCCTGTTTGTCTCGCAATATAATTCTTTCTTTCTGTCAGATAAATTTATATTTTCACCCTGCAAGGCATTATGAAACTTTTTGGTAACACCAAAAAAGTCCGGGGAGCCATGCAGAATCCTCCATCCAAAATCAATTCCAATTTCATCAAATAAAAATACAAGATTATTCAAAAGCTCTGCAACGCCACCGCCCTGATAAGTTGAACTGATGCAAACAATATGTTTGTCTGAAAATTTCTCTGCCTTTGAATAAATTTCATCCATCACAGCCTTGCCAACAATTTTCCGGTAGTCTTTTAAATTCCTCGCTTTAACCATTTATTATAATCGTTATTTATATATAATAACTTTTTGATTTTGGTCAATTATTCAAAAAATATCATTTATACAATCTAAAAAATCAATTCTAATAATTTTAGAATTCCAGTCAAGTATATTTAGAATCTCCACCAGATAAATTCATAAATTTCAGTCAAATATATTTGAAATTTCAGTCAAGGATTTTTAGAATCTCGCTAAAGTCTTTGTTGGTTTTTATTCCTGTATCCAAAAAATGCGTTTTGCATCCATCCAGTTTTTCAAGTAAAAACTTTTTCTTTTTTATCTGCTTATGATTTAGTTTGCATATTTTGTGAATATCATAATACAAAAAATAATCCTGCTCAACTCTTATCTGATTTATAAACTCCGACAAATAAGCATATTTTTCATTTGATTCTTTTTCAAGTTTTACGCAGAATTCTGGGGAAGCAAAATTACCTGTAAATATTTTGCCAATCAGATTTAATTTATTCCCGCAATTATCGCATTTATCACTCATTCCTGTTTTGTGAAAACCGCATTTCTGACAATAAGAAATATAATCAAACTGCTCGAGCAATAAATCTGTCTTTTTGCAACCGCGGGTCACTCTTCCAAAAATCCTAAAATAATGCCTCCGGCAATAAGAAAAAATTGGGGTAAAAGCCATATCGTATCTTGAAAAAATTTTCATTGCAGAAGAAATGAAAATCCTTAGAGCAAGCTCTTTGTAAAAATCAGTTTTCAAACTTCTTATCCCATATCTTCTTAAACAAGTTAAGGGTGAAGTTCCGCAGAGAGGAGCTGTGTCCGTTGCAGTCAAAGCAACAATCCCTTTATTTCTGATTGATTTCGCGGCAGAGTCAAGAAAGTAAATTGGGGAGCCAAATGGGTCAAGGTCAATGAAATCAAATAAATTTTCCAGCAACAGTTTATTTGCGTCTTTGTTTTCTATCCTGACCTCTAGTTCATTGAGTTCTGCGTTTTTCTTCATAACCTCCGCAGTGTTCGGATTCCGGTCATTCAAAACAACCTCTGATTCTTTTAACACAGATTTATATCTTAATCCTCTCGCTCCTGAAGCCGCAAGGCAGTCGCAGATTTTTTTTGGTTTCAGGACTGAGATTATGAGTTCAGAAAGGTCTCTGTCAAATTTCATCTCAGGATTATAAAAAACACTCATCTTTTTTGTCAGCTCTTCTTCAACAGGGACTTTGAGTTTTATATCTCCTTCTTTGATTGTTTTGAGTTTCATAAATTATTAAAATCAAATTCAATTAGAGTTAAAATTAATATTTATTATGAAACACAAATACAAAAATGTATATCTTAACATTAATCTTTGGACCTTTTGTCTATTTGGCTTACGGAAAATGGAAAAAATGGATTTTATGGGATCTTTTACTTGCGTTTATTTATTATTCACCTTTAATTTTTTTATTTGAACCAAATATTAAATTCTTAAATACTTTTATAAACTTTACCTATATCTTAATATATATTGCAATTTTGTATATTTTATTGGATATAAAGAAAATTGAATCTGCTAAGGAAAAAGAAGCAGAAAACCTAAAAAACAACACTGAAAAAAGCAGACAAAAAATTAACAGACTTATTGAAGAAGTGAAAAAGAATCGGGGAAATAATCCCAACTAAATTCTTAAATTTAATATTCAATTTTCTTATCAGTGAATTTTGATTCAAATTTCGCCTGAATATCTTTCCAGTCCTTCTTCAAATTCAACCCCGGTTTTTGAAATTTCCTTAATATTTTTGTTGTCAATTATTTTAAAATATTTATTGTTTTTCCGAATTCTTTGGTAAGTTTTATTTCTGCCAGCACCCCATCGCTAATTTTTCCAAAAACCCAGAGTTCATCTGAAATTACCACAAGATTATTATTTGCATTCCTGATTTTATCCCGGTCAACAGTATCCAGAAGAAAATAGTTAAACAAAAGAAATGGATTTAATGGAACACAATTCTGTTCCAGAACAAATTTAGAAATAGATTCTCTAAAATAAAATAAATATTTTGACATTGCAGTATAAACTATAATCTTCTTCTCAAACATCATAATTAATCAAAAACTAAAATTACAACTCAATATTTTTAACTCCAATACCCATTCAAAAATTAAACTAAGGCACCACAAATAATACTGTATCTCCTCTAACAAGCATGTTCTTGAACTTTGTTGTCTCAGCGTCTCTTTTCAATTCAATCTCGGTAAGCCACATGTTTAAATGCAGATCGTGGGCTTTTAAAGTCCCGGAAATTTCGATTCCATTTTTTAGTTTTAACAACACTCTTTTTCCTCTTGACTGATTCAATGCGTCTATTGGTCTGTTTTCTTCCATAAGATAATTAAAAAGTTTTAAATAACTCCATATACCGCACAGGCATACATAAAAATATATTTCCCGTAAATTATGAGCGAACTATCCAAAAAACCTGACTTCAAGGAAATTGAAAATAAATGGAATTTAAAGTGGAAAAACAATAAAATTTATAAATTTGATGTAAACTCAGGGAAAGAAATATTCTCTATTGATGTCCCCCCTATTACTCCTTCAGGAAAGATGCATATAGGGCATGTTATGAGTTATGCTCATTTCGAGTATGTGGCGAGGTATAAACGGATGAAAGGAATTGAAGTGCTTTTCCCAGCATGCTTTGATGATAACGGGCTTCCAACTGAGAAATATGTTGAAGAGACAAAAAAGGTATCAAAAGCCACAATTGAAAGAAGCAAATTCAGGGAAATGTGCTATGAAACCGCAACAGAACTGGAAAAAGAATATTCAAATATATTTGATTCCCTTGGGTTTTCATGGAATTATGATCTTCTTTACCGGACAATTAATTTTTTCTGTCAGAAACAGGCTCAAAGGTCATTTATAGACCTATATAAAAAAGATAAAATTTATAGGAGAGAAGAACCAACAATCTGGTGTCCTTTCCACCAAACCGCTCTTGCGCAGGCAGAAATTGAAGATATGGGAAGAACAGCAAAATTCAATTATCTTAAATTTGAAATGGAAAATGGGGGTGAAATAAAAATAGCCACAACAAGACCAGAATTACTGCCAGCATGCGTTGGAATTCTTGTCCACCCTGAAGACAAAAAATACAAAGATTATGTTGGGGAAAAAGCTATCATTCCAATTTTCGGTCAGAGCGTTAAAATTATAAGCGATGAAAAAGTAGATCCTGAATTTGGGACTGGGGCTGTAATGATATGCACTTTTGGAGATAAAACAGATATTGAATGGTGGAAAATTTATGACCTTCCTCTTAAGATATGCATCACAAAAGACGGGAAATTAAATGAACTTGGAAAACAATATGCTGGACTGGAACTAAAAAAAGCAAAGGAAAAAATAATTGTGGATTTAAAAGAGAAAAATATTTTATACAAACAGGAAGAACTTAAACAAAACGTTGGGGTGTGCTGGAGATGTAAAACCCCAGTTGAATTTATTGTCACAAAACAATGGTTTGTGGATATCCTGAACCACAAAGAAAAATTTATTGAACTTGGAAGAGAATTAAACTGGCACCCGGATTTTTACAGGAAGCGTTATGAAGACTGGGTCGCAAACCTTAAATGGGACTGGTGTATCTCAAGACAAAGATACTATGGAATCTATTTCCCTGTGTGGTACTGCGGAGATTGCGGCGAGATTATTTTGCCTGAAGATGAACAACTTCCCGTGGACCCGGAAAAAGATAAACCAGAAAAATGCCCTAAATGCAACTCCAATAATATAATCCTGGAAAAAGATGTATTTGATACCTGGTTTACCTCATCCATATCCCCATTGATAAATACAAAGTGGAAAGAAGATGAAAATTTCTTTGAAAAAACATTCCCTATGAGCCTGAGACCAAATGCCCATGATATTATCAGAACCTGGATATTTTACACAATCGTTAAATCTTATTTCCATACTGGAAAACTGCCATGGAAAGACGCAATGATTTCAGGTCACGGCCTTGATTCAAAAGGGAAGAAAATGAGCAAGTCTCTCGGCAATGTTGTTAACCCTTTGGAAATTGCTGAAAAATATTCAGCAGATGCTGTAAGATTATGGGCGACAACATCAAAAGTCGGCGAGGATTTGCCTTTCAAGGAAGAAGATTTAAAACACAATATGGATATCCTCATCAAATTATGGAATGCTTCAAGATTCATAAGCTCCAACATTGAAAAAATTGAGGAACCTGAATTAACAATTGTGGATAAATGGATATTAACTAAATTCAAAAAAGTTGTTGAAAATTACCACAAACATTTTGACAAATATGAACTGAGCGATGCAAGAAGGGTTACAGAATTATTTTTTAAACATGAATTCTGCGACTTTTATCTTGAGATGGTAAAATACAGAATCTATGGCGAAGATGAAAAAAGCAAATCCGGGGCAAAATACGCTTTGTATGAAACATTGCTTGGTGTGATAAAACTATTCGCACCGTTCATCCCTTACACCACTGAAGAAATTTATGAATCTTTGTTCAAAGAAACTGAGAAAGATGAAAGTATCCACATATCTGGTTTTCCTGAAATCTCAATTGAAGACGAAGAATCTCTTGAGACCGGAGAGCTATTTAAAAAAGTAATTTCAGAAGTCCGTAAATGGAAAATCTTGAACAAACTATCTCTCGGAAAACAGGTTAGTAAAATTGAAATTAATGGAAACTCCGAAGAAATCGAAAAATTAAAAACAATTGTTGATGATTTAAAAGGAGCAAACAGGGCGGATAAAATAGAATTTAAAGAAGGGGAATTTGGGGTTGAGTGTTTAATCTAAATATATTCATCAATTTAATATAAAATTCCCGTCATAAAAACCAAATATTCAGAAAATAATATATATACAAAAATATATTGAATTATGAACAAAAAATTTAATCAAAAAATATTAATTTTGAGTTTTCTATTAATTATATTTTTTATTACACCAACATTCGCGGACAGTCTTGACTGTTCCAAATGTTCTATAAACCAACAATGTTCCTGTGAATTAAAGTTGGATGGAGGTGTTTGTACCAGTGGTCTATGGATAGTTTTGAATAGCGAAGGAAATCCATTGCAGTTTCCTGTAATTGTAGGAATCCCCCCAGCAAAAGTAAGCTTCACACCAACAGGCACAGGGAAAATAAAAATAATGGGTTTTTGTTTTAGCACCCCAATGCCGATTATTCTAAAAAAGGAAATTGAAATCACCAAGTCATTCCTCCAGTGCCCAGCAACCTGCAAAATCGGCGATTCCTGTACTTGTACGGTAACTAATTGTACTGATGGCTTGTATGTGATGATTAATAAAATAAACAATCCTGTTGATTATAATACTTATCCTTATTTGAGCAATATTAAAACAGACCCTTATACAAACACTTTCAAACCAAAAGAAAACGGAACTGTCGGGATTGTTGCGGTCTGCTTCAGCCCATTACCTCCAAAATCCGCAACTGCGGATATAATTATTGGGGGAGAAGATTCAAAGTGCCATGTCCCCCATGAAGATCCTTCTTGGTTACCCCAAAATAATGATTATGAGATAAAAGTTTTGGAAAAAGGATGCACCGACAGTTGTGGCACAGAATATAAAATTGAAATTAGAAGAGGAATTAATTGCGGCAAACAATTGTGGATTTGGGTCAGTCCTAACGTTAGTCCTTTGGAAATTAGTAAATGTTATTTGGTAATGATACGTACAGGTGGTTGCGGGTATACAATAACAAGCAGACTTCAAAATGAAGTGACCTGTCCTGAATGCGATAAATGTCATACTCATGAAGACCTTGTTTGGATGGATGGAAATCATAAACTGAAAATCATACAAAAAGGTTGCACAGCAAATAATGGTTGTTCGGAGGGAGGTTCTACCGCTTCAACAGAATATTTGGTGGAAATCAGAGACAAAAACAATTGCGGAAAGCAATTATGGTTATGGCTTGACAATACCATGACCCAAAATCAGCCTGTGGTGGGCAAATGTTATGAAGCCTATATAATGAAATATGCAAATAACTGCAATGCTTATGTTATAAGATATCTGCAACATGAAATAACCTGTCCTGATTGTTCTGCTACTTGCGGTGATTTAAATGGGGTTTGTTGCGATTCAGGTCAAACCTGCATTGGCACTGAAATTTCCGGAACTTATGATTGTTTGGGTTATCCTTGTTGTAATGGGTACTGTCGATTCACCACTTCAACAATAATAGCTGACCACACAACAATCAACAAATTTGACAGCATTCCAAATTCATGGATTGAAAAAGCCAAAGAAACATTTAGAATATCCTATGGTCACACCTCGCATGGAAGCCAGATAATAAGCGGGATGAATATTCTTAAAGAAAAATCCAGTTTATATTCATTTAACACTGATGGAGGGATTAATATTTTATCTCTTCATGACCGAACGCCTTCAGGAGACTTGGGAAATCCAGACAGGACAACCTGGGAATCAAGAACAAAAGATATGCTCGAAAACTCAAACAATAACCGAAATCTTGTGATGTGGTCTTGGTGCGGTCAAGCAGACACAAGTGAAAGCAATATGCAAATTTACCTTGATTTAATGAATCAACTTGAACTAGACTATCCAGATATAACCTTTATCTACATGACAGGTCACCTTACGGGAACCGGAGAAAATGGAAATTTAAATCAAAGAAATAATCAGATTCGCGACTTCTGCAAAACAAATAATAAAATTCTTTTTGATTTTGCGGATATTGAAAGTTATAATCCTGACGGCAGTTATTTTTTAGATAAAAATGCAAATGATGCTTGTAGTTATAATGGGGGTAATTGGGCAGATGAATGGTGTGCAGCTAATCCTTCTTCAGACATGTGCTCTACTTGTTCCTGCGCTCACTCAAAACCTTTGAACTGCAATATGAAAGCGAGGGCTTTCTGGTGGATGATGGCAAGACTTGCAGGCTGGTCGGGAGAATAAATTTATTTCAAATAATTATTGTCGCAGAAAGCTTCAGAATATAACCAATTAATCAACAAAACAATTGTTGAATATTACAAAGAAGAACTATTTATAATTTATGGGTATTATATATGAGTGATGAAAAATATAATATACTATTGGCAATAGAAGATGGACTTATTCATCCATTTGTAAGTTATGCAAGAGATAATGGAGACTCTGAAGAAGATATCACAGAGGCTGCAAAAATAGGTATAGGAAAAAATATAAAAAATTATACTGGGTTGGTCAGTAATTCAATCCTAACAGTTAAAAATTACCTTGAAATTGATACTACTCCTAAAAGAGCTATACAAGTAATAAATAACATCAGTGAATATAAACATTGGCAGGCAGAAGCAGAAAGAGCCTTAAAAATACTTAATGAAGGATATGAAATAAAATACAAAAGCGAAACAATAAATCCTTTGTAATCACGTTTATTTTTAATTTTCCATAAAACTTAAATTTTTATAGTTAATTTTATGCAATACAACCCAAAAGAAGTTGAGGAAAGAATTCTGAAAAAATGGGAAGAAGATAAAACCCCTGAAAAAATAGTAAACCAGAAAGAAGGTAAGAAATTCTATCTGCTTGACGGACCTCCTTATGTAAACGCTTCTGCGCATGTCGGACATGTCAAGACAACAACATACAAAGATGTGTGGGGGAAAATTAAATTTATGCAGGGATTTAATGTGTGGTTCCAGCCTGGTTTTGACTGCGGGGGATTGCCAATAGAAAATAAAGTTGAAAAAAAATTCAACATTAAGGAAAAAAAGGATATTGAAAAAATTGGAATTGATAAATTTATATCCGAGTGCAGAAATTTTGCGGTCGGAAATGAAAAAGAATGGATGAAACTTTATAAAAAACTTGGAGCCTGGAGAGGATATTTAACACCTTACCTCACAATTGATAACTCTTACAGGGAAAGCGGATGGTGGGCAATAAAAAAAATTCATGACAAAGGACTTCTTGTTCCGGGCGAAAAACCAAACTATTGGTGCCCTCACTGCGAAACGGTTTTAAGCGGTTATGAAATCAGCGACAAATACAAAAACCTAACCAGCCATTCAATTTACATAAAATTCAAAATAAAAAACCGCGAAGAATATTTCCTTGTGTGGACCACAACCCCATGGACTCTCCCAGCAAATGTCGCTCTCTGCGTTCACCCTGAAGAAAAATATGTCAAAGTAGAAATAAACGGGGAAACATTAATCCTCGCAAAAAAAAGACTTGAACTTTTTAAAGAACTCGGCAAAGAATTTAAAATACTTTCTGAAGTTGAAGGCAAAGAACTGGAAGGAACAAGATATGAATCTCTGCTTGAAGGTCCACTCCAAAAAGAAATTGAAGATTCACACACAATAGTGCTTTCAATTCCAATAATGAAAAAAAGAGTTGCGGGAAAAATCAGGGCGAAAAAAGAAGTTGAAGGGCAGGATGAATTTGGGCACCTTGTTGATATTTCCACAGGCACCGGAATAATTCATATTGCTCCAGGTCATGGGGCTGAAGACAATAGAATAGGAGAACATTATAACCTGCCAAGCCCTTCACCAGTAAACAGTTGCGGGAAACTTGAAGAAGAAACAGGAATCTTCAAAGATAAAAATATTGAAGAAGCAAACAAAGAAATTCTTGAATACCTTAAATCAAAAGAAAATTTATTTTACAACACAACCCTAGTCCACTCCTCCCCCGTATGCTGGAGATGCAGCACTCCTTTAATCTTCAGGAAGAGCAAACAATGGTTTATGAAAATTGATACCTTAAGAGAAAAGATTCTTAAAGCAACCAAATCCGTAAGATGGCTTCCTGAATTTGTTGAAGAACAATTTTATAATTTAATCCAAAATTCTCCAGACTGGCCAATTACAAGACAAAGATTCTGGGGTATTCCATTGCCTGTATGGATCTGCAAAGAATGCGGTTCATCAAAAGTAATTGGTTCAAGAGAAGAGATGTTGGAACACTCAATAGAAAAAGTTCCTGCTGACTTTGATATATCCGTTTCTGTAGTAGACAACATTCACTTAAAATGCGAATGCGGCGGGGAAATGGAAAGAGAAAAAGACATTCTTGATGTATGGTTTGACTCAGGAATTGCGCCTTTTGCATCCCTGGGCTATCCTTTCAAAAACAAAGAATTATTTGAAGAACTTGAACCAGTAGATTTAATTGATGAGAGTCAGGACCAGGTAAAAGGTTGGTTTTATTCACTGATGTTATGCGGAATGTCTGTATTTGACAAAGTACCTTATAAAACCGTCTGCTGTAATGGATGGACCCTTGATGAAAAAGGTGAAAAAATGAGCAAAAGTATTGGAAATGTTGTGTGGGCTGAAGATGGATATAAAGAAATTGGCGCGGATTTATTAAGATTGTATATCTGCCAGACAAATGTTCCCTGGGAGACCCAAAGATTCTCTCTGGAAGAAGCAAAAATATTGCACAACAAACTGAACACATTGTATAATCTTGTAACCTTCGTGCAATCCTATTCAACTGAAAATATCGGAGAAGTTGTTCCTGAAAAACTTCCTGATAAATGGCTCATTTCAAAAGTCAATTCTCTTGTATCAAAATCCACAAAAGATTTTGAAGAATTCAGATTTCATTACGCCACAAGAAGAATTGTTGAATTTATTGTAAATGATTTTTCAAGAATTTACATTAAACTAGTGAGGGGTAGAAGAGATATGGGAGAAGTTGGGAAAGTGATGACCTACACTTTAGAAAAAGTTTTGAAACTGCTCGCCCCAATAACCCCCTTCCTATCAGAAGACTTATATACTTCGCTCTTTAATCAGTCCGTGCATCTAAGCAAATGGCCTGAACCGGAAACAGAAAAAATAAATGAAAGTCTTGAAAATCAATTTGAATTCGCAAAAGAAATCTCCGAAGCAATTAACAGCGAAAGGCAAAAACAGGGGATAAGATTAAGATTGCCAGTGAAAAAAACAACTGTGTTTTGTTCATCTAAAATAAATGTTGAGGAAGTAAAAGAAATTATTAAAACACTTTCAAATGTATTTGATGTTGAATTTGGAGAAGCGGATAACGTGGAAATAAAACCAAACTTTGCGAAGATAGGGAAAAAGTTCGGGGGGAAAACAAATGAAGTTGTTAAACTGATTGAGAAAATAAAACCCGAAGAACTAAAAGATAAAATGAAATTTGGAGAATTTGAAATTGAAAAAAATGATTTGATAATAAAACAGAAAAGCCTGGAAGGGACTTCATTTTCAAAAGGTTATGTTGTTCTTGATTTAACAGAGGATGAAGAATTAAAAGAAGAAAGATTTTTCAGGGAACTTGTGAGAGGGATTCAGAGAGCGAGAGGGGAAGAAGAACTAAATGTTCTTGACAAGATTAATTTATTTTTGGAAGATAAAGAATTTATCAGGAAATTTGAGGATAGGTTGAAAAAAGAAGTTCGGGCGAAGAAAATTAGTTATGGGATTGAAAATAAAAAGGGGGAAATTGAGTACAAAGATTTGAGTTTGGGGTTTGGATTTAATAAATAAAAAATGTTTATCCTTCAGAATAATAATTTCAACAGTTCTTAACATGCAAAAACAACTATTATAATGGACCTTATCCTAAAAAAAGAATGCAGGGAAATTCTGAAGAAACCTCTTGGGAATCTGATTAACCCAGACAATCTGCTGGAAGCAATAAAAAACAAAGAAATCCTAACAATAGGGGATAAAGTGACTCAAACAGCGCTTGAACTGGGCTTTAAGCCAAAACTTTCCATTATCGACTACAAAATAAAAAGGAAAGAAATCAATTATAATTATCAGGATTTATTTGAAAACACTTTCAAATCAGACAACGAAGCGGGGGGAATTTCAGAAAATTCTGTTAAAGAAATTAAAGAATCCCTAAAATACAACAACAGCCTCCTTGAAATTAAAGGCGAGGAAGACCTGCTGGTTCTCCCTGTTGTTCTTGAATATGAAAAAGGTGTTGTCTTATATGGTCAGCCAGGGGAAGGTATTGTTGTGCTTGAGATAAACCCGGAAAAAAAGGAAGAAATCAAAAAATTATATTTTAATTGTTTTAGAGATAAATTATGAGAAAAATAATATTTTTATTAACTCTATTCCTGCTTATAACACCCACTCTTGCGTTAAAAGAAACCACAATTTACCTTCCCGCTGTTGAAGACACCGAGTATGGACATAAAGGAGCTCTTGCAAGCGTAACTGTGGATATTAAAGAAGGCAATGGGCATGTTTATGTAGATACCTGGCCTCTCACAAAAGTAGATACTCAGGCCTCCGCAATAATCGCAAAAAAAGTCGCCTGCGACATTTTATTCCTTGACTGCTCAAAATATGATTTCTATTATACTATAAGATCAGAGGCGCAGATTGTTGGGGGACCAAGCGGAGGGGCTGCAATGACCATTGCAACTCTTGCCTCGTTATTGGATGCAAAAATAAACAACAACGTAATGATAACAGGAACAATTAATCTTGATGGTTCAATAGGAGCGGTCTCAGGCATTATTGAAAAAGCCGAAGCTGTTTCTGAGATGGGCGATACCTTCTTAATACCTAAAAGGCATTTTATATTTGAAGAAAATACTTCAGGACAAGTGGATGCAGTTAAATATGCAAGCGACCACTGGAACCTCACTGTAAAAAAGGTATCTTCTGTGCAGGAAGCATTTAAATATTTTACAAATTACGAAATAAAAACACCGGAATTTAAATTTGAAAGAAGCAAAGAATACCAGCAAGTGATGAAAAAACTTGCGGACAAACTTCTTGAGAATGCAAAAGAATTAAAAAGTGAATGCGAAATAAAACTTAAAAATTCAAAGATTGGTTATGACTCTGAAAAACAGGTTTCTGAACTCTGCGAATTATCTCTTGACAAAGCGGAAGAGAATTACAACAAAGAAAATTATTATTCCGCGGCTTCGTTGGCATTCTCAAAATCCATCTCTTACAAATATGGAATTAAACTAACTGAACTGCTTGAAAGTGAAGATAAAAAAAATCTTCTGAAAAATTACCTTAATAATATTGAAAGCCAAATCTTTGAAATCAACACACCCAACATTGAACTCTATGCAATAACTGAAGAAAGATTATCAGAAACCAATAATAACCTTGAACTTGCGTGGAGAGATTATTATAATGAAGACTATACCCAAAGTATGTATTACGCTTCTTTTGCAGACCAAAGATTATATACCGCAATCTCATGGATGAGTTACGCTGACCAGTTCCCAAAATACATAGAAATCAGCAGAGACCCTAAAAAAGCCGCCAATGAAATCCTGTCTGAAACTTCTTCTATATTGACTTACATTTCACTCACAACATCAAATAGTTTGTTAAGCAATGCTTACACCATGCTTGAAAAAGCAAGAGATAATTACAACTCAGAAAAATATTATGCATCAATTATAACCGGAATTAAAAGTTATGTAAATGCGGAACTTGCTTCAGAAGTATTATACAAAGAAGATGAATATCTTATAGAACTGCACAGAAGAAGAGCTCTGGCAGCGATAAACAAAACAAATTCAGTAATAGGACAAAGTTATTTTGAATATGCTGAAACCCTAAAGGAAGATGATTCTTCAGCATCTTTGGTATATTATACCTACGCAGAAAAACTTTCAAATTTAAACCATTTGTTAAATCAGGATTTTGAACCTGAAGAAATAAAACCAAGTGAATTCTTAACCCCGGTTTCATGCAATTATGATACCGCAATTTTATTCCTAACAATTTCGGTTATATTATGTTTCATCGCAGGCGTGATTACAGGTAAAACATGGAAATAACAAATATGATCATCTCAATACCGCTTATCAATCTGGTAGCTATTTTTCTCTGTATTCTTCTCGTAGGTGTTGGGTATGTAAAAAAAGTCCTTGACAAAAAATCAGCGATATTTACTTTTTCATTTTCTTTATACTTTATTCTTCTGTTTCCTCTTTACTGGTTCGCATCTCTACTGATATTGTATATTCTTACAAGTTTTGCCACAAAATACAAAAGAGACTACAAAATGGTTGCTCACAAAAAAGGGAGGAAACTCAAAAATCTTATGGGTAATCTTTTCCCCTCACTGCTATTTTCATTTATTTATCTTGTGATTCCGCACCCCGCAATTTACTTCGCTTTTTTATGCGGACTCTCATGCGCATGCGCAGACACTCTTGCTTCTGAAATAGGACAACTTAGCAAGAAAAATCCAAGACTTATTACAACTCTGGAAGAAGTTAAAACCGGAACAGAAGGTGGTGTGTCTAAATTAGGTCTTCTTATAGGCTTGATTGGAGGTTTGCTTGTTTCGCTTCCGGGAGTTTATCTAGGATTCAAATTATTTATCCTTGCCACCCTAGTTGGGTTCATTGGATGCAACATAGATTCTTATATCGGAGCAAAATTTGAGTTAGAAGGAAAATGTTCAAATGAAACAACCAATTTAATTGCAACAACCTCCTCCGCAATTTTAGGGTTGATTGTTTTTGTTTTGTTTCTCTAAAAACTTTAAATACCTTTTGTAAAATAAATTATATTTATGGAAGAAAAGCACGCAGTTTCAGCTATAATTTATAACAACAAAGGTTTAGTTCTCGTGGCAAGAAGAGCGCCAACAAAATTTCCTTTTCCAAATATACTTTCCCTTCCATCATCTTATATTGACCGAATGGAAAATCCTGAACTAAAATTAATTTCTGCGGTGAAAAGAAAACTCGGAATTGATATAATTGTCAAATGCATAATCGGCACTAAAAAAGGCACACAAGAAAATTATTTGTTGACAATGACTGATTATTTTGTAAAAATAGTTGGAGGGACCCTAGCTCCAAACCAAAAGGATTACTCAGAAGCTATGTTTATAGATCCAGTCAAGACATTTGGAAATAAAGACCGGAATAAGATGGGATTTTGCACCCAAGTTTTGCTTGAAGCCATTGACAAAAATCCTGAGTTCTGGAAAAAATATATTTAATTTTACGAAGTAATCAAAAAGGTTATCTTACTTATACAATATTGAACTTTTTTAAAACATCCATAACTCTTTGATCTCCTTTTATTTCAAGAAGTCTTTGTTCAAGATACTTTTTATCTATTTCGCAAACACTCATTAAAGCTTCTATATCCTCTAAATCATGCTTTCCTTTTTCTTTTCCTCTTTGTAAAATTGATTTAAGTAAAATAGTGTCAACCACATTGCACAATCTGAGTTTAAAATCATTGCCTTCCAATAAAGTAGTATTATCCCAACAAAGGTCTGTTAAACGAAAAGCATAGTTCAAACCAGCCATAATTATATTATCCTGCGCCATGAATTCAATTTCATTATTCCTTCCAATATAAAGAAACAAACCATCCCCGCAATCTTTGGTTAAAGCAAAAGGGAAAATCTCTTTCAACTTCAACATATCTTCATCAGCAACAAGAAAATCAATGTCTGTAGGCACTCGATTAGAGGTTAAGATTGAAACATGAGATCCAGCGTAAAGACCATATTTAATTCCTGATTTATTTAGCTCTAATAAAACAGATTTTAAGAATGGATTTTTATCCAATATTTTATTAAAATTTTGTTCTATTTGTTCCATAAAATATTTGATTTAATAAATAATACAATATAAACTTTAGTAAATAATAAATGGAACTCAAAGAAATAAAAAAAATATATTCTGATTTATCTAAAAATTATAATAAACTCGTTAAAAATCGCGGAAAATACACTGCTTATAAAAAGATGAGTCTGTTAATTATAAAAGAACTCAAATTAAAAAACGCAAAAATACTCGACCTTGGTTGCGGCACTGGTTTGAGTTCCTTGGAATTCTTCAATAAAAAATATGAAGTCACGGGGATTGACTTTACACCTGAAATGATTAAAGAATCAAAGAAACTTTCTTTTAAAAAATTAATTTGTCAGGATTTAGAAACACCCTTGAAAGTCAAAGACAAAGAATTTGATGCGGTGGTTCTCACAGGCGTTATGGAATTTATAAAAAATCCTTTATCTTTATTTAAAGAAATTAATAAAAAATTAAAATCCGGAAGCATCTTTGCAATAACAATTCCAAAAAAATTTCCAAAATATTCAAAAGCGCCATACAAAAATTATTATAAAAAAGAAATTGAACCTGTTTTCAAAAAAGCCGGATTTAAAATAATTGAATGTAAATATTTTTTTGGGTTCAGACAACTGAAAGGAACTCAGAATATTTATTATTATGGATATATTTTGAAAAAAGTTAAACCCGCAACCAAGTAATATTTATGCAACCTCAAGAAAAAATTAATCAAATTTATTAACAACTTTTGAATCTTTATTTTTCAGGAGAACTATTCTTGAATCTTCTTTATAATCTTCTAGCTTATAATTGCTTCGTTCAGTTAGCTTCTCAGCAAATTCTTTTATCTCCTCAAAACTAAGCATAAACTCAACCCCCAATCTTTCTTTTGCATTCCCAATACTCATAAATGATTTTACCTCAATAAAATCCGGGGAAGCAAGTTCAATTAATTTCAAATAATCATCAATAAGATTATAATCCAAATTTAAATTTCTGATTAAAGTCAACCTTAGCACTCTCCGCCCTTTGAATTTTTTCATTATTTTCAGACTCTCAATAAATTTATTCCAATTATCTTTATCTGTTGACCTGCATATCTGCAGGAACTTCTCTTCATTTGGAGCGTTTAACGAAATGTACAGCTGAAAATTTTTCTTTGGTTTTAACTTAGCTAAAACATCCGGTCTTGTTCCGTTTGTCACAAGAAAAACAGTTCTCGCTCTTTCTGTCAGATAATCTATTAACTCATTTATTTTTGGATATAACGTAGGTTCGCCAGATAAAGAAATCGCAAAATGATTTGGGTCAAAAGATTCTTCCAGCTTTTTTTTATCGGCAACGCTCCCCCCAAAGCCGGATAATAATTTCTTCCTTAATTTTATCAGGTTTTCCACAATTTCTTCAGGTTCATCAAATTTAGAATTGAATTCTTTTATCATGGCTTCATTTGGACGCCAGCAGAAAATACAATTAAGATTGCATATTATTATTGCTGGTGAAAACTGCATGCACCTATGGCAGTCAACCCCATAAAATTTTTCCTTGTAGCAAACTCCGGTTTCTCTCAAAGATTTTCTGTTCCATTCGCAAATCTGCACTCCAGAATGATTAAAAAGTTTATAGTGTTTTTTCAACAAATCCTCCTTTGTTTTTTCATCAATCATAATCATCTAAAATTACTAATAATAATTCAAAATATTTAAAACATAAAAAAATAATTATTTCAATTTGCTTAATTTATCTTCATTTAACTTAAAACCTTTATCGGTGATTTCAGCAATCCAGATTTTTTCTCCTCCCGAAGCCATGTCTCTCTGAGCAGCACACCTAATAGCGCTCCTAATAAGAGTCTTTCCTTCCTCCAGAGTCATATTATCTTTGTAATCTTTTTCAAGAATACCATACACGAAAGGACTGCCTGAACCTGTTGAAACATAATTTTCCTTTATGCATGAACCTGTTGGATCAAAAGAATATATGTGGGCTCCTGTGGAATCAACGCCTCCGATTATTATCTGAGTATAGTAAGGATAAAATCTTCTTGAATACATTACATTTGACAACAAATTTGCAACTGCGTTAATGCTTATTTCTTCGCCAGTTTGGAGTTTGTAAAGCGAAATCTCCGCTCTCAATATATTTATTAATTGCTGGGCATCGCTAACCATTCCTGCAATTGTTATGCCTATTTTATCATCTATCTTGAATACTTTCTGAACATCTTTATTTACAACCATGTAACCCATAGATGCCTTTGATTCAGATGCAAGCAAAATACCTCCTTTGCAGGTTAAACCTATTGTCGTAGTTCCTGTTTTTACTAATTTCTCCATATTAATTCCGTCCATAATATACTTTTAAATTAATAAATTAAATTAGTATTCTAAAGATTATGGGCTCGTAGTCTAGTGGTATGATGCTGCCTTCACAGGAACCACCAAAAGAAAGATAATTAGGTGACTCGGAAAAGGGCAGAGGTCGGGAGTTCAATGTCAGCCTTTTCAGCTAAATTGGCTAAAACATTCATCCTTTGGATGATGCATCTTTTTGTGAAGCAAAAAGAAAGAGGTCTGCACCCCAAAAAGAGGTATTGATTAAAAACAACATTTAAAAAACCAAGACCTAAAAAGGAGTGCAAATGAAAATCTCCCCGAGCCCATTTAACAAAAATAAAGCCATATTATGACAATAATAAAAATAGGGTGCAGGAATAGTATTACCTCAACAAAGGAGCGAAACTTAGACCTAATTCTCGTCAGAGGCGGAACAACAACGAATACCTACAAAGCTTTTGAGGCTTCAGTGCCGGATAAAGGAAAACCCGGCGAATCTATTACAGTAACCTGTCCTCACTGCGGAAGGCATGTAAAAATAAACACAGGTGTTGAATATTCAAATGTGCTAATAAAAAATTCTCTTAAAATGGGGGTATTTGTATCAATGACTATCATTCTCCTATCAGGTTTTATGGGTTTGATTATGGAAGATATTAGAATGATGTGGCTTATGATGATATTCATATTACCTATTTTAGCCATAGGTGGCGGTTTCTACCTACTTCATCTAAAAATAAGATCTAAAAATGGGGTTTATTATGGAGCTCCTAATATTGTGGATGAATATCATTTCATCAATTATTAATAAATTAAATTAGTATTCTAAAAATTATGGGCTCGTAGTCTAGTGGTATAATGCTACCTTCACAGGAACCTTTCCTACTTTTGTGAAGCAAAAAGAGTGCGAGTGAAAATCTCCCCGATTCCATTTAACAAAAATAAGGCTATATTATGACAATAATAAAAATAGGGTGCAAGAAGAGTATTACCTCAACAAAAGAACGAAACTTGGACATTATTCTTATCAAAAGTAAAACAAACACATACAAAGCTTTTGAGGCTTCAGTGCCGGATAAAGGAAAACCCGGCGAATCTATTACAGTAACCTGCCCTCACTGCGGAAGGCATGTAAAAATAAACACGGGAATTGAATATTCAAATACAATAATAAAAAATCTTATTAAAATGAGTATATTTGCGTCAGGGGGCTTTATTCTCCTGAGTGGGTTTATGGCTTTAATGCTAGGAGAAATTTCAATAATGTGGTTTATGCTATCCCTTACATTGTCTCTTCTGGCTATAATAATTGGCGGCTCTTTAATTCATCTAAAAATGAAATCTAAAAATGGGGTCTATTATGGGTCTCCTTGCCTTGCGGATGAATATCATTTCATTAATTAATATAATTAAATCGCAAAAGTATTTAGGTTAAATTCCTATCTAGATAAGGATTATAAGAATCATCAAAAAGAAGTTTATCAACACGTAAGTGTTCTACTTTAGCCCTCATATTATAATAATTATCTAATAAATCCGAACACTTAACACCATCTTTCTTCATAAAATCCTCTAATAATTTAGCTCTACTATTAGATCCTGCTTTTTTTAGTGTCTTATGAGATTCAAACATCTTTTCAGTTATGCCGGTTTTATATAACTCTGCCACACTTTTATAATAAGCATCTAATGCCTTATCTTCTTCAATCTGATATTTTGAACTTGTGTAACTTAATATTCCGCCACCAGCCATGGCAAATACTACTTCAAATCCAACCATTATAATTAATTATACTATAAAATTTAAATTATTTAGATAAATAATCTACTAATCACAATCTACATCCAGATCCAGCATATCATTGCAAAATTTGCATATAAAAGGTCCTTCAAAACAGTCATAAAAGTGTCTTGTGGGTATTCTATTAGTTTTCCCGCAATTACCGCATATAATACTTAATTCTTTCTTCATCATATTATGTTGGATATAATAATTAATGGCCTTTGGCTGATTATACCGGCTTATTGCGCCAATTTATTCCCTGTTTTAATGAAAGGGAAAATTCCTATAGATTTTAAGAAAAAATTTGTTGATGGTCATCGTCTGCTGGGGGATGGAAAAACCCTAGAAGGATTTTTTAGCGGAATTATATTCGGATCTTTAATGGGAATATTACAGATTTACCTGCAACCATTTATGGGGCAATTTTATGTTTTCCAGTTCCAGCATAGTCTGCTCACAGTAATTTTATTATCTTCAGGCGCAATTGTTGGTGATTTAATAGGCTCTTTTGTAAAAAGAAGATTTGGGCTTGAAAGAGGAGCGCCAACCCCAATACTAGATCAATTGGATTTTCTGATTTTTTCTCTTGCGGTAGTATCAATTATTATTTCTATTGAATTCTCATGGGTAATTTTTCTGTTAATTATCACCCCATTATTGCATTATTCCTCAAATTTATTTGCATTCATGTTAAAACTAAAAGACAAGCCTTGGTAATTATTTATTTTCCTCTTTTTTCTTCAAACTTCTTTTTTTAACTGGAGTTTTCTTTAGTGTTTTTTCTTTTGATTCACTTATTTCCTTTGAATTTTCTTCTTTGGAAATTGAAGTGGCTTCAGAAGAATTATCTTTTTTCTTGCCCCAGTTTTCTTTGCTCTTGCATTTTGGGTCAAGACACATGGCAAAAACTTTTCTTCCTTTTCGAACTATTTTTAGAATCGGGGTTCCGCAATGCTCGCATATTTTTCCTGTTTTTTCAATTCCGCAGTTTCTCGGCAAAGGATACGCATTTTTGCATTTTGGATAATTTGAACACCCCACAAATCTTGAACCATTGTACATTTTTATAAATTTCAGATTTCCTCCGCACTTGCAGTCTCCTAAATTATTCTGGTCTTCAATTGTTTCTTCAACAGAACCTGTTAGAGAATTTCCAATCTCTTTTTCTTTTCTCTTAAACTCCATGAAAATCTTGCTCAATAAAATCTCCGCTTCTTTCAGAACTTCATCTTTCTTTTTCTTGTCCTGCTCAACAAGCTCCATCTCTTTCTCAAACTTTGCTGTGAGTTTTTCTGACAGAAAATCAGGCGCATATTTCTCCAGTGTTTCAACAACATGACGCCCTAAATTTGTTATTTCTATGTGCTGTCCCTCGCAATAATTTCTATTGTATAAGGTCTGGATTATCATCGCTCTTGTGCTTTTGGTCCCGAGGTTTCTTTTTTCAAGTTCTCTTACAAGACTCGCCGGAGTGTACCTATTTGGAGGCTGGGTCTCCTTTTCAAAAATATTTAATTTATCAACTATCAATATAGTTCCTGTTTCAAGCTCTGGTAATTCAAGCTCCTGCAATCTTGCAAAAGGATAAAGTTCAAGCCAGTTCTTTTTGATTGTTTTTACCCCTATGCAATTGAATAGATAAGCATCGATATTTGCAATTATTTTTATTGATAATCTTTCTGCGGGTTTTCCGAAAATTGCAAAGAATCTGTGAACAATTAGGGAATACAATTTTTCCTCTTCCTCCTTTAATTTTTTTGGTAAATCTCCGGTTGGGTGTATTGATGGATGGGCTGGATCGGTCTTATTACCTTCATTTGGTTTTAAAGGAATTCCAATCAATTTTTTCCCCGCATCAAACATCTCGCTTAATTTCCCAATAATCTCTTTGTAGTTAATTGAAGAAGGCAGTTTCTGCGAACTTGTTCTAGGATAAGAAATTACGCCCTGAAGGTACAATTTCTGGGCTATTGCCTGCGTTCTGGACGGGTTAAAACCAAATACTTTATAAGATTCCATCTGCAGTCCGGTGAGGTTAAAAGGAATTGGTGGATTGAGATTTCTTTTTGTTTTATCTGTTCTTTTTACAATCGCGTTTTTATCTTTGCAGTTCTCAAATATTTTATCTGCTTTATCTTTTTCCCAGAATTTATCTTTTTCATAATTGAAGGTCAAAGGTTCGGGGAATCTATGCTTTTCTGATTTCCTTGTTATAAAATTAATCTGCCAGAAAGGAACCGGGATGAAATCTTCTATTTCTTTTTCTCTCTCCGCAATCAATGCCAGGGTTGGACCCTGAACTCTTCCGGAAGAAATTAAATGATATTTACTGGACGCTGTTTTTATGGAACTCGTCAGGGCTTTTGTGATATTTACCCCATAAAAAAAATCAAGGTAATGTCTTGTTAATCCTGCTTCAGTAAGTCCGTAATTGTATCCTTCTTTCCGGTCTGAAAAAGATTTTTTTAATTCATCTTTTGTTAAAGTGGAAAATTCCATTCTTGAAACCTTTGCTCTCTTGAAAAGAAAATGAAAAACATTATATCCAATAACCTCTCCCTCAATATCAAGGTCTGTTGCTATAGTCATCTTGTCTGTGAACTTTCCAAGATATTCAAGGAGTTTACAAAAATTATAAGTGAATTTATTTTTTATATAACTTGGCTGCCATTCCAAATCAAAGTTCGGGTATGCTTTTCTCACCCGGTCTTTTAAAGTGAATAAATGACCTGCGGCTGAGGCAATAATTATGCCATCGGAAGATTCGTAATAAGTTGCGGAATATCTCTTTTTTATTGTGTAATCTTTTAGGATTGAATCCGCCATCTTCTTTGCTGCTGTGGGTTTTTC
>JAUVLW010000018.1 GCA_030600555.1 Candidatus Aenigmatarchaeota archaeon | reverse complement strand
GGTCCTGTTGAATAAGTAGCAAGAATTGCTGAGCCAATACAAACTACAAAAGTCAATAAAATTCCTAAAGTTAATTTCTTGTTTTGATTGATTATCATAAATATAATTTAAGTATTTATACTAAATGGTTTTCTGAAATTTCTGTCATAGCTCCTTCAGAATCCAGTTCACTCCTGGAACTCAAATAGTCTCTAATAATATTTTTAAATTTATTCCTCAACACCTCAACTTTTCTTTTGTAAATTTCAAATATTTCAGCGTCCATCGTTCCTCTCATTGAATTTATATGAATTGCTTTTATGGTGGCTATATCATCTTTCGTAATTTCAGATTCAAATTCATTTAAAAAATCCATAATCTCTTTTTCAGCCAATTCCTTATCCCTGCACAGACCCAAAGCAAAAACTAAATATCTAAGGCACTCCCATAAATTCTTTGACGCTTCTCTTAAATCATTTCGTTGATAACTGCGGGTAAATTTATCATAGAATTCTTCAGCAACCCGTTCTTTCACCCTGACACTTGATATATCCATAATATTTAAACTATATTATATTTATGAAAGCGCAATTATTACCTTTGATATTTTTAATTTTACTGATTGGCGGCGTATTATTAAGTTACTTTTTTTACAATGCATTTTACGGAACAAAATACGAGGACAGTATTTCAGAAAGATATACTGTAGACACACTGAGAAATGAAATAGAGAGACTAAAAGGATATTCCAAACAAGCCAATATTTATTCAGCCCACCAGAGTTTAAGAGAACATGCCTGTCTTGGAGGACAGATAGGGGCGCAGGAATGGATATGCAATGGTCCAAATAATTTTCCTGTTGAAGATTCAATAGAATGTCTGGAAGATTACACTTTATATTATGCTAATGTTTATCTTGGCAATTATTCTGTACTGGATACTCCTATTACTTTGATAAAGAAAAACTTTTCATCCTGCGAATATGATGTTGATCCCGCTGAGGTTTTAAATCCTCCCAGAGTATATGACCCTTATTATGATGAAGGAAATTTCTGGGTAAATATTACAGATGCTATGATCTCTGTATCCGGCGGCGGAGCCACGGTCAATGATGATATGAATATAGATGAATTTATAACAAGAAACAGATACTGGTATCTTCATAGAATTTTCCATGAATGGGCTGAAGACGATGTTTATTCCCCTTGTGTCTGTGCTTTGTTGGGATGCGCCTGTGGAGCTCGTTCAGGTGAAGAAGAATGCACTGGACCTTGTATAGCCGCTTCAGAACAATGTGGTGAACTTGCCTTGGAGGATTTACAAAGAAGATTTAATGAAACTGAAGTGGAATGTATTAGAACAAAACCTTACCTTTGTTGCACCCAGGGAATAGGACCTATTTGCGGGCAACCTTGCGGTTGCCTACCTTGGGATAATGATTGTAGTTCATCCTGCGAACATGAATGCATACCTCCTCCGCCAACATCTTCAGTTTGTCCCGCTCCAAATGTAGTTTTGCAAGGATATTATAATCAAATTAATGAATATCTGGGTAATATTAATATGGATTTAAATATATTCCCTGTTGTGCATGCGCAGATTCGTTGTTTATGTCATTATGAAGCAAGGTTTGCCACATCGCACCAATATGTTTGCACAGATAATTATTTCCACGTCCCTTCAGATAAAGGACCTGTTCCCATGATTTTCAGAGTTGGAGCTATTGCCTTCTGGAGAGATCCTTGCCGTTGTTGCACTACATGCCCTTGCCCGGGGTGCGGATGTTAATATGAGAGGTCAAATGAACTTTTTTATTAAAGCAATCCTAATAGTTATCTCTGTACTGGCCTTCGTATCAATTATCTTTATTACACAGATGTCAAAAGTCACAACTATTGAAGAAAAAGAAAGTTCTGAACTCAGGATGGATGCTTTGGAAACCCTGCAAAAACTTATAAACACTGGGGAGTGCCTTGCTTATGAATATGAAAATGTAACTCAAAAAGGCAATCTTGATATTAATAAAATTTTAGATTTCAATAATACTTTTCAGGGTCTTGAACCTAGATGCGCAAAAGCCTATGATTTTGATTATAATATTGAGATAACCCAGTTTGAAAAGAATTTCAGGACTTATCAGGGAATGTTAATCAAAGAAGAAGAATGCGACCCGGAAAATTCAAACTGGAGTATTGCTTTCCACGGTCAACCAACAGTTTACATTTATTGTGATGGTAATTTAGAGGGTTGTTGCGGTAGTGGTGAATTGGATGGGAGGTATCCAAGAACATTAAACTGCGCAAATGGAAGTGTGACTTGCACTCCTTATGACTGCTCGCAATATATGAAATCAGCAGAGGAATGCGATAAAATCTATGAAGGTACTTCTGAAATGGCTTGCTGTGTGAGGAAAACCTGCAATTCACACCCATGGATGCTGGAATGTTATAATATTGACCCTGCGACAAATTGCACTGAAATAACCATACGACATATTCATGCATGGTGCGGTCTTACTATAACTGCAAGTCGAGAACCTTATGGGGTAAATTTTACATCGGATATTAGACAAAAATCATGGGGATTTGCATATTTACCTGTTAGCGGTATATCTTCATTTTCCCCGCATGACGCAAAGAAAGAAGAAATCCAGATTGTGCTTCCTGTTACAATCAGGTATAATGAAACCACTATGAGAGAAGGAAATATAAAAATAACTGCTGTAAGAGGAGAACTTGAAACAATCTCAAGTTTAATTGAAGATATATGCGCAAAAGCGGAAAGAAATCCCGGCGAAATACTTATAATTGCGAGAGATATGTATTTTACGTACCCTGTACTACATCAGGGCAATCAACTATGCATGATGAACAATTGCAAAAATCTGGATTGCGCTTTTCCAATTAATTTTGAAGATATTACCGAGAAAGGAATGTATAATGTTGAATTGAATTACAACGCAGGTGTTGTTTCGGTGAAAACCTAACCATGGATAAAAAATATTTAGCAATTGCAATAATATGTATAGCATTATCTATTATAATTGGACTTTCTTTATTAAATTCACCTCTACAAAACCCTGAAACTCATGAAGAACTTATAGAAGAAACAAATATTTGCGATAATTTCATATTTCCAAAACTAAGAACTATCTGCTATGCCGCTCTTTCAGAAGACCTGAATGTTTGTGATGGATTTGGGGGGAAATATAAAACCGGTTGCGCAAAAGCCATCTTATCGAAAATGGAAGTTAATAAAATATTCTGTGATGAAATAAAAGATGATTCCATTAAAAATATCTGTTTCAGAAAACTTGCAAAATCAAAAGGTGATTTAAATTTATGCCAAGAAGATTCCTGTTACTTCTTTTATTCCACAATAGAATCCTGCAACTTGATAGAAATTGATTATAATAAATATACTTGTCTGGCAAAAGTTACCAAAGATTTAGGGTATTGCGACCAAATAGGAGATTATTATGAAAGAATCGCCTGCAAAGCATTGTTTTCAAAAAATATTGGAATATGCAAAGATGAGCAGGGTTTCCTTAATCCATTATGCGCAATTCTTGTCTCAAAAAATAGTGAATGGATTTACTGTTTAGAAGAACCCACAGAATTTTTAAGAGCAAAATGCGTAGCATTTGCATCAGATGAAATTGAAAATTGTAATGAACTTGGAGAAGAAAAAGACCTTTGTAAAATATTCTTTATGGGGAAAGACTTAGATTTATTCTATGAATAATTATGTTAAAGAATAAAAATATTTTGTATGTTTCAATTATTCTTATAATTGTTATAATTACTTTGATAGCCTTGAATTCTAATAAGATTTCAAATCCTTTAAAATCAACAGATAAAATTGAAATGTGCGATGATTTTAATCATCCTGAAACAAAAATAATCTGTTACTCTTTCTTTACGAGTAATTCAAGTTATTGCGACCTTACAGGCAATTTAAGATCAATCTGTTGGCGTTTCTCCACAATGAAAAATGCCAATCTCGAATTATGCAATCAAATCAACGACCCTTTCCAGAGAACAATCTGTTTCTCAAACATTGCGCTGAAAGAAAAAAATCCTTCAATATGCGAAGAATATATAGAATCGCCAACTTTCTTAGAATCCTGCTTCTTATATATACCTTATAAATATTACGAGTTGTATATTGAAGAAAATTGCGATGATATTGGACATGAAAGCGCAAAATATACCTGCTTGGCTGTTGTTAAAAACGATTCATCCTATTGCAAAGAAATCACTTCAGAACCCTTTGAAAAAGATTTATGCGATGCAATAATGTTTGAAGATTCCAGTTATTGCGGAACAGATGCATGCTATAGTCAAAGAGCTGTTATGGAAAATAACCTTGACTTATGCGATTCTATTTTATCTAAAATGGAAAGAGCCCGATGCATAGGCACTGTTTCAAAAGATGCTGAAACTTGCGAAAAACTGGAGGATAGATTTGCAAATGATTTATGCAAACTTTATGTGTTGGCATCTTTGACTTTAGATATATAAAATAATTAAGTGTTGGGCGGATAAAATTAGTACACCTCACCCTTATTATTAACTCAAATGAACTGGATGATTTAATTATCTTGGACCTAAATAGCAAATAATAATTTACATCTTATTTTATGAACGAAAAATCCATTAAATTTCTTGTATTCTCCCTATTCTTTATAATTATCATTCTCCCAATTCTGAATTTATTCGCAAGTATCTTTTCTATCCAATTACTCTATGATTCTTCAGCAATTACATCTCTTGTTAATTACATCTCCTTCTTCTATGACCCAAGACTAATCACTATTTTTGCAAGAACCTTGATATTTGCCTTTGGTACCGCGATATTGTGTTTGTGTATAGGGGTTCCAATGGCTTTTTTATTTGAAGGAACCAATCTTCCGGGAAAATCTTTCTTAAGAATCATTTCATATCTGCCTCTTTTAATTCCGCCTTATATTTCAACAATAGCCTGGATGGAATTTCTCGGGGCAAGAGGAGATCTAGTTAGCATCAGTCTGCCTTTTAGCATCTATAACCTACACACAGCAATCATAATAATGTCTTTATCAATGTTTCCGATTGTAACCCTGCTTACTTCCCTCGCAATAAGGAATCTTGACAGCAAACTTGAAGAAGCAGCAAATCTTATAACCAATAAAAAAAATGTCCTTAAAAAAATTACTTTGCCATTAATAAAACCACAAATATTAATTGCCGGATTCTTTGTTTTTATTCTTACTTTATCTGAATACGGGGTTCCAAGTATGTTAAGAATTAATACTTATTCAAATGAAATTTTTGCCCAGTTCAGCGCATTCTTCAACCTTGAAAGCGCGGTTATATTATCATTGCCTTTAGTGTTTCTTGCGATGGTATTAATTACTATTTATAATTTCTGGTTAAAAGATAAATCCTTTGTAACCATATCAACCAACTCAAATAGAAAAAACAATCTCCTTGAACTTTCAAAACCGCAAAAAATTATAAGTTTAATCTTTGTTATTTCTATAATCACCCTTGCATTTTTCATTCCTGTCTCTGTTCTCCTTATAGAATCAAAACTAAAATTAATAGAAGCCCTGATACTTGCCCATAACCAGATATTTAATTCATTCTGGCTTGCCATTCTTGGAGCGGGCTTAATGACTTTCTTTGGGTTTTTTGTTGCCTATTTCTCAAAGAATTCAAAATATATGGATTTGGTTATCCTACTGCCAATTGCCATCCCATCATCCATCATTGGAATCTCGCTGATTTATTTCTGGAATAATCCCATTGCAAATTTAGTTTATACTACTTTTATAATTATTATTCTTGGGTATCTCATTCAGTTCCTGCCATTTGTTGTTAAAACTTTTTCGCCTTTTTTAAATCAGATATCAGATTCTATAGAAGAAAGCGCAAAACTTGCAAGAGCGGGTTTCTTTAAAAGAATGTTTAAAATCGAACTGCCTCTTGTGAAACAAGGAATAATCGCAGGTTTTGTTGTTGGTTTTATTTTATGTTTAAGAGACCTCGGAGCCACTCTGTTAATTGCACCGCCGGGCATCCAGACACTGCCCTGCAGAATAGAAACACTAATGCACTATGGTAATGCTGAAATGGTTTCATCATTGTCAATAATATTAATCCTTATGATTCTTATTCCTATTGTTATATTGTTATTGACAAAGAAAGAATTACTTTCAAAAATATAATTATGGAAGCAATAAAACTCAGCAATGTTTCAAAATATTTTGAAAAAGAAATATTGTCTAATGTTTTCCTTGATATTGAAAATAATAAAATTGTAGGAATCCTTGGACCCAGCGGGAGCGGGAAGACTACTTTACTTAGGATTATTTCCGGGCTGGAAGTTCCTGATAAAGGCGCAATTTTTATAACTGGTGAATGCGTTTATTCAGAAAAAATATTTGTTGAACCCGAAAAAAGAAATATTGGTTTTGTTTTTCAGGACCTTGGGCTATGGCCTCATATGAATGCTGAAGAACATCTTGATTTTGTTCTTGAAGCAAAAGGAATCACCAATTCCGAACAGAAAGAAAAAGAAATCAAAAAAACACTTAAACTTGTCAATCTGGATAAATACTCAAAATCATACCCCCATCAATTATCTGGAGGAGAAAAGCAAAGATTGGCTATTGCAAGAGTTCTTGCGCAGGATTCAAAAATTCTACTTCTTGATGAACCTTTTTCGAATTTAGACCCTGTGCTGAAAAAAGAGTTGAAAAAAGAACTTGTTTCCCTGCAGAAAAAAATGAAACTAACAATTGTCTATATTACCCACAATCCCTCAGAAATTTTCGATATTGCTGACAAAATTGTTATATTGAAAGAAGGTAAAATATTGCAAGAAGGAAAACCAAAAGAGGTTCTCAAAAAACCAAAAAATGATTTTGTAAGGAAATTTCTCGAAATCTAAAATTATTTAATAATCCCTTCATCAAGATTATTCTTCATAAGTTTCATTTAAATTATCAGGTTCGTCAGATACTCCAAGAGTTCCTTCTTCCAAATCTTTCCTGAATTCCTCAACCTTAAACTTGAATAATCGGACTTCAGGATTTACATAAGAGGATTCAAAATATTTCAGACCCTCGCCATTGTAAAAGAACATTCTGGTAAACATTGAATTTTCTGTCTGAGGGGGCATATAAATTATAAGTTGTAAACTTGGATCAACCCATAAAGTTCCGGGAACAGTTGCATTCTCATAGGTAATCTTTACCGGAGTATTGTTCTGGGTTAACACCAAAGTCTTAATCTGGTGGTATTTTCCCTGCTGATATAACAAAGGTTCTATCTTCTGGGTATTATTCTCAAAAACAACTTTCAAATAAAAGTATCCATAAACAAAAGCTGTGCCATTCTCGTACCTGAGAGCTTTCTGGTCTTCCAATCTCACCATAGCATAATTGTAAGCCTGTCCCTTCCCCAATTCAGGGTCCCAGTTTGAAAAATAAGTCCACCACTGAGATTTTCCAATTAAATCATTTGATGCAAGGAAATAAAGGTCTGAACAGTTTCCCATATAACTTTCAAGAATCTTTGCGGCTTTTGTCTCATTTGAAGTGTATAAACAACCTGCCATATCCATCATCCTTGAAGTCACACAATATTCAACACCGTCCTTTTCTTCCAGATAACCTCCCCGGTCTTCAATGCAATCAAGACCATTTAATTCGTCCAACTTTGTGTGCCTTATTGCATGCTGACAACCCCCATCATAAACAGTTCTTCTCTCAGAAAGCGCATTAATCCAATAACCAGGGTCCCAATAAGTTGCAATAACTGTGCATTCAGGAGTATTATTTTTTAGCCATGCCATTGAATCCCTCCATCCCGGTGAAATTCCTGTTCCATATTGCTTTGACATCTGGTCAGAAGCCAGATAAATTGAATACAATGAATTAGCCACAAGCACAATTGACAGGATTAAAAATATTATAGAACAATAAAAATAAACCCTGTTTTTCTCTTTATTTTCCATATTTTTTCACCGCATTAATACATGTATCAAATAAAATCCCTAAAGCTATTCCTGCGCAAATAGACATTGGAAGCGCTAGCATTGAAGTAAACCTCACTGCCCAGAAACTCCCGTAAAAAGTAGGGGCAATCCAGATAAACATAATTAAAAAGGTCTCCACATAAAATTTCTTATTTTTAATAACCAAACCAAATAATATTCCTGAAACTGAAAATAAAAATGCAATTACAGGATATATATTTGATGAGGATATGAGGAAAAATGAGAGGAAGAATATTAAAAATCCCACAAATGCAGTTCCATAAGAATCTTCATAATTATTGTAAGAAATCACATTTCTCAAAAATAATACTAACAACATGGAAAGCCCAAAGAAACTTAGGAAAAATATTGGGGGTGTTACCCTTCCAATTATACTTTCCAAAGAAGCGCTCATCTCTTCTGAAATTGAAATCCATACATTAGGAAAAATTCCACCCTCTGCTTTTGCGGTCTGGAAAAAAGAAGTAACCGCAACAATACTATCTACTGGAGCAGTTCCAACAAAAGGAAAAGTAAAACAGAAAAAAGTAACAAATAAGAGCACATAAACCAATAAGTGTCCCCTAAAGAAAAGCCAACTGTGTTTTAATTTTTCTGTGATATTATTTCCCTTTGCAACTATAATTGTGTAAAACCAGTGGCAACCGAATAATCCAAAAAAAATCCAGGGTACATAAGCAAAACCTCCGCTCCAGTTCAAAGCAAAAGCCGCAAGAGAGATTCCTGAAAGAATTGATAAAATAATAGGACTCTTCTTTCGGATATTATTAACATCAACCCGGTTATAAGCGGCTAAGAATAAAGAAATAACCACCAAAGACAAAAGAATATTCATGCAATCTGTGTCAAAGAAACCTGCAAGGGAACGGGATAAAAAAGAAGGTGTCAAACCAATAAAAAATGCGGTAAATAATCCGGCTTTATTTGAATATAATTCTTTTCCAATTAAGAAAGCAGGGAAAACCGAAAGAGCCGCAATAATTGCTGGAAACCAGAATAAAAACCTGTAAAATTCAATTCCTGTCAAAGCATTTGCCAGTTTAAAAGAATAAGCCGCGGAATAAGGTAAAAAACCATGATTAAATCCATATGGTTCTGGATAATGCCTTAAATAATCTATTCCCGCGTCCCCTTCAACCAGATTTAAAGTCATCCTGTACCAATAATGAGGGTCAGCGGCAAGCAAATAAGGTTCATCCACAGTCGCTAATCTAACAAAAAGACTTAAATAAAAAATTCCAAATAAAATTAATAAAGAAATTGCTGTTTTGTGCTTAACCAGAGTTTTAATGGTTTTTGAAAAATCAAATGAAATCTCTACATCTTCATCCTTTGTCATAAATTACTAAATTTAAATTTAACTATTTAGGTTAAATTATGGGTTTAACCTTAAATTACCTTCCCGCAACCAATTCAATCACATCCCCGCTTTTCAGTTTATGCTCCTTCCCAATTCTCTGTTTTGTTTTCACATCTATTGCTGTTATGAATTTTTTTCCAAAATCTTCATGAATTTTATAAGCAAAATCTAGCGCTGTGGAATCTCCGGGCATCAGGAAAACATCAGGGAGAACATTCCCGTCTTTATCAGAAAGTTTTTTTACGCCTCCGGGGAAAACCACAATATATTTTAAAATATCAAAAACCGCGCCATTGATAACTTTCTGAACCCCTGTGGACTCGAATGTTTTCAGAAGGGTTCTTATTTTTTCAAGACCTGCTTTTTGATTATCATTTACCTCGCCAATAATCTCAAAATCTTTGTCCCCGGGAATATATTTTATTAGATTATGTTTTGCGGCTTCTTTTAATGCAAGTTCCGCTTCCGCAGAACACAATATTGCGCCGTGTTTTATTAAATCAGGAAGATATTTTTTTGCCTCTTCTTTGTCAATTTTATTTGCCGCAACAATTATTGGCAATCCTTTTTCCCTTAAAGTTTTTATAAATTTCTCTTTGTCTTCGTCAATCCAGTTAGTCACTTTTTCTGTTAGTTCCAAAGATTTTAATAAATTCTGAATGTCAGAAACCGATACTCTTAATCCCGAAAACTGCTTTGCTAGTTCTTTCACCCCAGTAACTTTTTTCCAGTTCCGGTTGAGAATTGATAAAAACCAATGGTTTATTTCATATTCAAGAAATTCTATATCCTCTATTGGATTATGTTCCATGCATTCTCTTCCCTCGCTGTCTGTTGTTCCGCTTGCATCAACAACATGGATTAAACAATCAGCCTGCCTTAAATCATCAAGGAACTTGTTTCCCATTCCCCTGCCTTCATGAGCCCCGGGAACAATACCCGCAACATCAATTAATTCAACAGGAACAAATCTGTTTCCGTCAATGCAATATCCCTGTCTTGGATTGCACTTTACATTAAAGAATTTCTCAACGCAGTCCACTCTTGCGTAACCAAACCCTATATTTGGCTGGATTGTTGTGAAAGGGAAATTTCCTATTTTTGCGTCTAATAAAGTTGCTGCTCTAAAGAAAGTGGATTTCCCTGAACTGGGTTTCCCAACAAGACCTATTTTCATTATTAATTTACGGATAAATTGATAAACTGCGGATTTAGATTATAAAAGAGCATATATTTTTTCAACTTATTCTTTATCACCTTCAATTGCAAGTTCACAAAACGGAACAGCATCTTTAAGATTAATATTACCGGCTTGATAAGAATCACCCATACTTCTCTCAAAAGGACGTTTTTTTATTTCATCCATATCCCCAACATAGCAAAGAACCTCCCACAAACCTTTATCAGCTCCGTGAGAATGTGGTTTGATTTCATTGGGAACAAAATCATCATCCTTAAGAATCCCTTGACATTCAATATTATAAATCATACTCCCGCTTCCTTTATTACTTTCTCCATATATTTGCGTATTAATATCCACAGTTGCCTTTAACTGAGATTCTAAATCAGGTATCTCTCCAAGAAATCGTTCAATTTCCTTGGTCTTTAGGTCACTAAATAATCTAAAATTATGGGTTGAACCTGTAGTATCCTCTGAAATATGCACCCCAGTCACAGGTTTAGTAGCTTTTCTTAAAATATTATCAATATAATTTATATCACTTTCCGGAATAATCTTCTGGGGATATAAACTCACTATCGCATTTGAAGTGATTTCATATTTATCCGCATCATCCACAATTTTTTCCAATTTAGGTTTAATATTTGAAGGGTAGGCGTTTTTTACAACCTCAGGCATATTATCAAAAAGGATTTGTAGCTGTTCTCCTGAAATTAAGGGTTCTTCTCCAGCAACAGTTCTTGGATTTAATTCATTAAACCCATATACCTCTTTTAAACTATGAATAGTTGCAAAATATTTTCTTACATCCGCGTCTTCCATAAACAAAATTCAATTAAATTTTAAATAGGTTATTATTCCTAAATAATTAACGCAAATTTCCTAAATTATCTATAATTACACCGAAGTAACTATATTATGCGAGGATACTTTTTCTCTCTTGAAGTTTTGATTGCTGTGGTAATAATATTATTTCCCTTGCTTACAATCACGGGTCATCCCATGGAAATTGATAACCGGAATGAAAAAGTATATAAGGCTTTGGAACTGATTGAATCCAATAATGGGTTGGAGATTGGGAATATTGAACTAAAGAATAAACTGGAAAAAATTATTGGTTTTGAGGTTTCAGTTTCTTCCGAGTGCAAAGACCAAAGAATTGTTAATTATCTTGTTGTTTCCGGGGTTGATGAATTCAATATAATTAAGATTTGTTATTGAAAATAAAAAAATTCTATTTTGATTTTTCCAATTTACTAATTAAATTTTCTGTGGTGGAAATGTAAGATAAAGCCAAAGGAATACTTTCAAGTTTCGCAATTCTCAAAGCAATCTCATCAACTTTTAATATTCCATGCAATACAATTAAACCAGGTTCAATATTTGTAAGCCTCACAGCAACAAGAGGGGACCTCCCTCTCTGGAGATTTGTAAAGATAATGCAATGTCGATTTATCATGGAAGATAATCTTGACAGTTCTAAAGGTGAAAAATTCATTATTGCCTTTTTGCTGTCCATCACAGAAAAACCATAAATCAACCGGTTTTTGAATTCATAACAGGGCTTCCCATTAATCCTTTTTAGGAAAGTATTGATTTTTATTGGTTTTTCAAATTCCTTTCTTAAAAGAATAAAAGAATCAAAATCAGGGATATTATATAAAGCCACAAATTCCTTGATAATCTTTCCGCCTTTTGCTAAATCAATTTCCACGAGTGCATTAACAACTTTTTCGATCATCTTTGTGCCTGGGGATTTACGCCTTCCTGACTCGTAATCTGAGATAACTGAGGTATTTATGCTAAGTTCCTTTGAGAGCTCTGTCTGGTAAATCTGGAACAATTGCCTCCATTTCTTGATTGTTTCCCCGGGCTTTCCTGAAAGTACGATTTCTCCGGCGATTTTCTTCCTCAACTCATCTACATTAGCCATAATTAATTTTTTTTAAAGTTCTATAATGGTAGAAGCAGCAGAAGTAATTAAGATAGTAAAAAGAGACGGTCCTAAAGGGATAAGTCTCATAAAATGCAAGCTAGTGGAGGGAAACCACAAAATACTGGAAAGAGCCGTAATTGGGAAGATTAAAGTTGGAGATTTTGTGTATTTGAAAGAAACCGAAATGGAGGGTGTACAATGACTAAGTGTTCGTATTGCGGGGAAAACATAAAAAAAGGCTCAGGGATAATGTTCATTAACAATAAAGGGCAGATATTCAATTTTTGCTCCTCAAAATGCAGAAAATACTCTGCGATGAAAAGGAAGAAAGGTAAATGGGCGATTAAAGAACAATAGTTGGATTTTTGAGATTTGTTTTTATTTGTTTGGAATTAATGGATACGTAGCTCATTCAAAGATATATTGAAGGGTTAAAAATATAACCTATCAGACAATATTCCTAAAAATTAATCTTATTTTTACAACAAATTTCAGGGAAAAAATATAATTCATTACCTTCTATAGAAGTAAACTTTGTATATATTGTTTCTTTCTATGGAGTATAGAAACAAAAATTTATTTTTCGCCAAAGAATTTAATCCTAAAAATTTATTCAAATTCAACAGCAATATTGCTGGATTTCGAGTTCTCAAATTTTTCTGCAATTTTTAAACTCTGTTTCAAAAAATCTTCAAAAGAAGTTTTGTTTTTCCACAAAGGAATTATTTTTTTGGAAAGTTCCTTGCATTCAGGAAGATAATCTAGTTTTAAGTCTTTCCAAAGTCTAAAATCATTTAGAGCCAACACAACAATAATCTCAGACAACAACCAGGAATTTGTTTTTAAGTTTAATCTTTTCGCAATATCCCAATAATGAAGATGAAAAATTTCGTGGGCTATCAAATACAATGCCTTTTTTTCTGATTTAAATTTACTCGGAATATAAATCATATTGGCTTTTTGCTCGTATCCGCCAAAAGTTGTTAAAACACCAACAGAACCATGATAGTTTTTATTGGCTATCTGTTCTTCAGTAATTTCTTCAATATATTTTAGAATCGAAACTTCATTGCTATCCCACAAATTCTTTATCTTGGTTAAATTATTTTCTGCATCTTTCTTTTCTTTAGAATACTCTCCTTTTAATAAATTCAACAAATCTTCCTCCACTTTATAATAATCTTCTCTGCATATTTTCGTTAAAATTTCTTCTGGTATTGATATTTTAATATTATTATATCTTAAATAAATCTCCCTATGATTCTTTATAAAAATATAAATAGCTTTCGCTTCATCCTCCAAAGGAATAATTTTCCATGAGATCATTCTAATAATCCATTCAAATATAAATATTCTATTAACTTTTTCGTATTGTCATTTAAGTTCCTACAATTTATTTGCTGAGGTAATTTTTGTATAAACTCCAAAAATTCACTGTTCCCAAAAACAATATTTTCTCTTCTTTTTTCTTTTATTAAAAATATATTATCTTTCTCTTTCCTATACTCAAATTCCTTCTTTTTATATATCCTATTTGGATCAAAAATTATCTTTTTTCATCTCTTTTAATGGGACCTATGCTAAGAGGATCTTTTGCATTATAATAACCAGAACTATAATACGCTCTCGCTCTGCAACCTTGACCGCAGATATTCAAATAATCGCAACCACCACATTCTTTAATTTTAGTTGCATTTTCCCTCCACTCAAGCATTTTACTCCAAATATCTGGAAAATCTTCATAATATATATTACCAATATCCAAATCTAAAACGGGGCAAGGACGTACATTCCCATTGAATCCACGAGTATATTTGTAATCCCTGCGGAGCAAGACCTATTAGAAAATCTATAAGCCTCCCTATATTTTTTAGGTAACCTGCAACTTGGGATATTTTCTAATGAATCTACATCCATATCAAAATCTTCATGCAATCTTACTAAATCATCTACTAATCCTACTACTTCTCCTTTAGATAAACCTAAATTTCTATGAAATTCAGAGGTTTTTATTATTGGTGTAGCAGAAAAATAATCAAAATCAAAAGAATCATGCAAAAATTTACCTGTAGCATATATATCCTTTTTATTAGATTGCGTAACAGTCATATTTACACCTACAGGGATATTCTCTTTTACACGCTCCAAATTAGATAAAAATTTGTCATAATTTCTTGAATTTGTAATCTTATTATAAGTCTCTTTATTATAACTTGGAAATGAAGCAAGAATACCCTCCAGATTTCTCAATTTATCTATATCATCACATCTCAACAAAGTCAAATTTGTGTTTAGATAAGTATCTATATTTTTATCCTCACATTTTTCTAAAATATAAAATAAAGTGGATTTATTTAATAAAGGTTCACCACCTGTTAAAGTTATTTCAAATATGTCATCCCCCAACACATCTAAAATTTTATCCGCATTTTCTTTAGTAAGATAATCCTTATTAAATCTATCGTAATTATAACAATACTCACATTTATGATTGCAAGCATTTGTAATTTCCAATTGAATATTTAATGGCGCTTTCATGAATATAAATAAAATAAATTATTTCTTGAAACCAGAAACACAGTAGCACCTATAACAGCCAACTATACAACTAGAAAGACTATTTTTTTTGTCACTCTCGTATAAATCAAGTTGTTTGTATTCTTGCCCTAATGAATCATATATCTCCACACCTTCAGCAAGTTTATTTAAATCAATCAAACCAGAGTCTTTTACCATATATTATATCCTCAAGAGTATTTATATAATTATCCAAAAACTCCGTTAATTGACGAATTATTTTTGTAAAAATAGTCTAATTCTCAAAAACTAAGCAACCGCTGTTGGTGTTGATTTCTTCCCTTTTGAAAAACCGTACACAGCCGCCAATGCCAAACCGCCTGCAGCCACTACACCAGCATAGACCATAGGATTGGTCTTTTCTTTTTCAGTTGTTGTGTCTGTTCTCATCTCTTCTGATATAGATTTATCCTCAACAGGGTTTTTATAGATTTCAGTTTCATGAACTTTAGGTTCTGATACAAGTGTGTTGCTGGATCCACCAAATATTTCTTTCGGAGTTTTACCAACTGCATCCTTCCAATGAA
>JAUVLW010000017.1 GCA_030600555.1 Candidatus Aenigmatarchaeota archaeon | reverse complement strand
GTTTATGTTTCCTTTTGTGTCATTGCATTTTATATAATAATTGTTTACAGAATTATCTGATAAATATAAAGTTGTGTTGTGGGTTGTTGAATCTGTGTTTGTGAATATTGTCATTGATGCGAAGTTTTGCGCTGATGAAGTTGAGTACCTGCATTCTGCGGTTTCGTCGGTTGATACGCAGAAGGCCAGGGATTTGTTTCCTGCGGAGACTATTGTATTATTTATTGAGCTGGAGATTTGCGGTGGACTCTCATCTGTTGTCTGATAGGTATAGGTTTCTGAAGTGCCCCAACTATATGATGCATCTTTTGCGCTGACTTTCCATTTTATTGTTGTGCCTTTTGTTGAGGTTACGGTTTTTGTTATGTTTGACCAGCATTCTGTATCATTTTTGCAGATAGTTGAATTAAAAGTTACAATAGAATCGTCCAGGAATTCCTGTTCAGAAGAGACATTCACCCAGACTCCAGTCCAGTTTATTGTGTCATTAAAATCTATATATCTCGCTGAAATTCTTAGGTCTCTGTTTGATGCTGTTTGCCAGCCAGTCAAAACAGAACTTGTTGTAACTGTTTTTGAGAAATTTCCTGTTGAATCAACGGAAAAGTCCCCTTCATCAATCCAGTCAGTTCCATTATAAACTTCGAGCCAAAGGGCTGCATTTGTGTTTCCATTTGCTGTTGAACCTGAAGTGTTGTAATAAGAAACATAAACAGTAACAATTATATTATTAACCATGTTATATAAAGTCCCGGATATCATATCAGTATAATTTACTGCTGTTTTGTTTGCATCAACATCTGTAGATTCTAGCCATACTCCGGTTATATTGAACTCATCCCAATAAACATCATCCTGAAACAGATCCATATCACACACAATTCTTATATCAACATCTGTTTCATCCATACCAACCGTAAGATTTGCGGAATATTTCTTGTATGCATTGCTGTCTGAATTTATTGTAATTATAGCAGATGGTGTCCCTCCTGCATTTTCTGTAACCCAACAATATTCATTACCATCCAAACCATATTCATAAATCCATGAACTAACAGTCACATAATCACATTCCCCCCCATTACACGCAGTTGAAAGGTCAATATTTTCCCATAATCCATTTTCTGTTGTTTCACCTTGACTAGAATGTGCCCAATATTCAGTTATTAAACCATAAGTTCCTTCGTGACTTACGTCTGGACTTGTATCTGATGAGGTACAAAATCGTATCCATAACCCACCTGTACTGCAATTAGTAAAATTACCTCTTTGATTGCAATCCGGTTCTGAAGGACAATTATTTGAAGTGGTTTCTACCCATTTACTTGTATCTTCAAAATCTTCATAAAAAAATGTTGTGCTCCCCCCGCTACCATATCCTCCTTCGAAACTCTGTTCTCCATTTTCCCGGTCGCTGGAGGTGGTTGTCTGGGTCCAGTTTGTTCCGTTGTGCCACGAAAATATATATCCACCTCCAATAAGTTTTTTATTGTCGTTCCATTTCAGGCGGAATTGTGTGGAATGTCCTGCCGCAGTTGTGTTTGTTGAGTTGAGGCTGTAGGTTGGGGGTGAACAGATTCCATCCCACGACGACCCATCGCTTCCATCATAAGCCATCCACTGTGCTAATGTTCCACTATATACGTGTCCCATCACAAAGTTATCATCACAGATGCCAATGTCTATGGCGGTTTCATAGGAGGATACATCTTGGTACATGAGTGAAGTTGTGTTGGCATCGATTATGTTTGTGTAATTGTTGCCAGAACTGTCGTATAGACGGAAGGATGCATCATTATCCACAGCATCGTGCCAGCCGATTACAAAATGTGTTGAGTTTAGGGCAGAAACTGAAACAGAACGCGATAAAGCACCGACTGATTCGTCCGCATCAATTGGACCTGCAACAAGACCTCCGGAAATATTGTAGATGGAAAATGTGGCATCTAAATCACCATCATCGTACCAGCCGATTACAAAATGTGTTGAGTTTAAGGCAGATACTGAGACTGAATACGACTGACCTATACTTTCGTCCGCATCAATTGGACCCGCAACAAGACCCCCGGAAATATTGTAGATAGAAAATGTGGCATCTCCATCTGTAAAATCGTACCAGCCAATTACAAAATGTGTTGAGTTTAGAGTGGAGACCGAGACTGATCGTGACAGAGAGACATCGTCATCCGCATCAATCGGACCAACAACAAGATTCCCGGAACTATCGTAGATGGAAAATGTGATATCATCATCTGTATCATCAAACCAGCCAATTACAAAATGAGTGGAATCAAATGCAGCGACGCCAACGCTCGTATAAAGACAATCACCTGCATTGGTGTCAGCATCAATCGGACCAACCTTGAGAGTACCGTTCGTATCATAGATTGCGAACGTTCTATCATCCTCTGTATTATCACCCCAGGCAACAACAATGGTGTTGCCATCTAACGGACAGATTGCCATTGATCCAATATTATTTGTACTAAAAGTCGGATCAATCCACACATCCGTGCCCTTGGGAAAAACACCATTATTCTTGGTGAAGCCTACTGCCATGATGTCAATCATTGGTATGCCAATAATAGAACCATTACCAAGATAGAATTCATTGATTTCAAACCCGTTGTCAATGATGTCCTTGAAGTCAAAGTCAAACACATCATTAAAATTAACATTCGCAACTTCTGAGGTCAGGTTTTTCTGGAGGTGCAATGGTTTTATATCACTAACGCGATAGTTAGTGTTATTGCGCTCTATTACATCATCATCAGAAACAGACATCAGATAAAACATCTGAACCTCTGTGAAATCAGATATATTGTTCTTCACATAGTGCTTGACCTTCATTGGCTTCCGCTGGTCTTCATAGAAATAATAGTATTGCTGCCATACAAAGTTCGGATTATCATTCTCTGCCCAGAATACATAATCACCAGTGTTGTTTTCAAAGTGCCATACCCAGTTAAAATCCATTGAAGTATATGTATAAAGAGTTGCATTGATTTTGCCGCGCAAAGCAAACGCCAGATATCTTTCGTCGTTTACTGTTATTACTCCATTTATTTCTGTTTTGAATCGAAGTCCAGTGGAATCGGTCATTACCTTGGTTGTACTATTATAATAGTATGGATTGGGTCCTAATGGTGGGATGAAGTTCCCGGCGGTCTTGAGCGGCGCGGTTAGGTCTATAGTGACAAACCTCTCTCCTGTCTGTGCCCATACCCCTCCTGCATCCTCTGCCCAGACTGTGTAGTTATAAGTGTAGTCAAAGAGATCTGTTATATTTATATACCCGTTTGTTTTGGAAATATTGCACATTGAGATATTGTAATATCCTGTGGAGTTGCCCCACTGTAAAAGGGATTGGTTCAAGTCTTCACCTGAAGTGATATTTATGTAAATCCAGTTGTTATCTGTATTGGTATTGTTTTCCGGTGTTGGCGGGACAAATGTTATGTCTTCTGATGCTAAATTATGAGCGTATTTTATTATATCTCCAAACTGGAATTTCAGGTGGTGGGTTCCGATTGTTAATACTTTTGAAGTTTCGTATCCAGTTTGGTTACAAGTGTAATTTTCAATAAAAACAGAACAGTCTCCTGAAATGGAACAATTATTTCCAGTCCAGATATAATTTAAAATTTGGTTTCCGCATTTTATTTCCAAAAATTTCAGGTCTTCTGTTTCATTTGTATTGCTCCAGGTTGTGGTATTTACTGCGGTTATTGTGAAGTTTGCCTGACCTGTGGTGTTGAATATCACAGTCCAGTTGCCGCCTACTGTAGGGTAGCTTTGGATATTCAGAATATTTAAATCAATTTCATATGTATCATTTGAAAGTCTTGGAACCACCCATTGAATCTTATCATATCTCCCATCTGAATTTTCATCCAGATAAACAACTTTATAGATTGGATTATTTGTTACGTCCAATCTTGCGCCATTAACAATTCGGTAAATTTTTGGTTTATAATTTAATTCCTGCAAATCTGAAAAAGCAGTAACATTATAATAATGCATGGAAGCGTCTGAACTAATTATTACTTTTTTTCCGGTTGAAATAACAGACTCTAATTTCTGCGGTGAAGGTGTTTCATATTCTATTGAAGTATTTCCAACTACAAGAGTCCACTTAACAGGTTCATTAATTATTGCACTTGCCTGTTTTCTTATAACTTCCGGCTTCAAAGTTAAATTCACTCCTGAAAGTTCTGGGATTGTGAATTTTAAAACATTGTCATCAAATGAAGAATTTAGATTTTCCTGAATAATATAATTTCCAGTTAAAGGCAACTCCACAGAAATATTGTAATAATGCAGTGAAGAATTGTGATGAACAAATATCCGCTTTTCTGAATTTGGCAATTTTAAAGTTGCTTCAAAGAAATTTTTGTAATAAGCAATTTTATTCCCGTCTTCATAAACATTTATTTCCTGGGCTTCAGGGGGTAACAAATCCAACAGGGTTAAATCTATATCCACAATTTCAATATCCACAGGCGAAGTGTAAAATTTAATCAATAAGTTTATTGTCTGATTTGATTCCACACTCAAATTAATTATTTTTTTTGTTGAAATTAATGAATCATTTTTGTAAACCGATAAATTAAATGCATCATCCGGAACCGGTAATTTAAAATATATTATCTTGGTTGAATTCGTTGGATTGCTAATCTCTAATTCCTGCACCCACTCAACAGGTTCCCCTATAATTATTTCCTTGTTAATTAATTTAGAATAGATTAGTGTTGTTGTTTCCAGCAGAGTTTCATTTACTAAAGTCTCATTCTCAGGAACATTTAAATTTTCTTTAACAGGAATCAAACCAAGGAAATCTATTCTTAAAATCACTCCTTCAGTTATTTTGGTTTCATTTTCCTGCGACTGGTTGGTCTGATTTAATAAAGTTGCATTTGTTTCCGGCAAGGTAATTATGTTATTTAAAGGTAGAGTTTCATTAATTACAATTATCTGGTTTGTCTCGTTATCAGGTTCTGTAATATTAGTCTGGTTCGTCTCGTTTAACCAGGTATTATTGGTTTCATTGATAGGTTCAATTATAAGGGTTTGATTTGTGTTATTAACAGGTTCGATTCCAAAGGTCTGGTTTGTCTCGTTTAACCAGGTATTATTGGTTTCATTGATTGGAATTATAATATTGGTTTCATTCCCATCAGTTAAATTAGTTTCATTATTCCCGCCTGTCTGGTTTTCTTCCAAAATATCAGATTGATTTGTTTCATTTATTTCATCAAAATCATTTTCTCTGGTCTGGTTATCAGAAGAATCAGTTTCATTTAAACCATTTTCTGTTTGATTAATTTCCTGAGATTCTTCTGTTGCATTATCTGTTTGTGTGTCTCCTGAATCCTGTTCCAAAGGTTCATTATCTTCCACAGGATTACTTGCTGGTTCTTCTTCATCCGCACTTTCTTCAGTATCATTTACCTCAGCTGGATTATCTTCAGATAATTCTTCACCGGTTTCTGATTCTTCCAAATTTTCTTCATTGTCTGGCGCTTCCAGGATTTCATCTTCAGTTTCAGGTTCTCCTTCAAGATTATCTTCAATTATTTCTTCTTCTGTTTCTGATTCAGCTCCATTATTATCTTCCACTAAGTCTTCAGAGGAACTTCCATCTTCAGAATTATCCTCTAAACCATTTGCTTCTGGTTCTTCTGAAACAGATTCCTGTGGTTCAGTTCCTTCATTAACTGATTCTGATTCTTCTGCTTGAGTGCTGTCTGTTTCGGGTTCTGAATCCTCTTCCTCAACAGAAGTTTCATAAGCAAAAAAGCCGGTTATTTTACCCGTATTCAATTCTACATTCTCAATAACCTCAGTTTCATTAAATTCTGATTTATTAAACAAATTTGTAAAAACAAAACCAAATCTATGCAAACCTTGGGTGAGGTTTACAGGAACCTCAACTCCATCGGTTAATTGTGAATTATAAATTTCTGTGTTATTATAAAATATTTTTAATTGCAAGAATGAATTTGCATTTGCTTCCAAAGCTAAATTATAAGTCCCATTGTCAACGAGGAAATCAGAAGTGAAAGAAGTTGAATTTTCAAAATAAATTTCAGCAAATTTGCCGTCCGCTTTTTCAATATCCAACAAAAAAAAATTTCCGGAAACATTCACTGGAGCTATAACTTCTTCGTACAAAAAATATCCTGTTAAATTTAAATACCCTGCCGTTACAAACAATAGCGCCATTGCCACCAAGACAAAAGCCATTGAACTGGAAGCTCCTTTCTTTGCAGAAGTTTTATTATTCAAATAACAAAGTTTTGCAATTCCGATTTTCCTTATTTTAATCTTTGCCATACCTTCCAACCTATAGATATATTTTGTTATTGTGTGCCTGTGAACCTCCAATTCCTCAGCGATTTCAGATATTGTAATGCCTTCTCTATTCTTTTTTAATAACCCCAAAATTTTAGTTTCTATATCCATATTCGGTGTACATATACGGCGTACCAATAAGTATACCACAGTGTCGAGGTATATAATAAGCAAAGATGTGTCGATAGACTGAAAATGCATAAAACCTAAACGCCTGCCATTATCTTCTAAAACAACCAACAATACAAAATAAAATTTAAACAAAACAAGTGTCGATATACTATATAGATAGATACATTAATTATGGGTATTGATAACTTAACTGTTAATATTACAAAATCAAAAACACCAAAAATGGGTAATATTACTCAAAAAGGTGTGGATGAACCAATATTTTTTTTAAATAACAATTATACAGCAACTGAATGCGAATAAAATGACAAAAATAAACATCTCCGAAGATTTATTAATTGTAAAAGATCTTATAGGTAAACCAAGAAAGAGTTTCAACGAAGAAATTGAAGTCAACTGCCAGTTAAAAGAACTGGGTTACAAAGTTGAAGAAATAAAGAAAAAAATTGAAGGAAAAAGCAATTTTGACTTGAAAAAACTAAAAAGCGTAACATTTCTGCTCAATGATAAAGAAATGACTTCTTCTGAAGTTGGAATTGTGTTAAAAATATCCAGAAACCGGGCAAATGAATATCTTAAAAAAATGGAAAAAGATAAATTGCTTGGAAGTAGATTTGTTGGAAAGAAAAAATATTATACGGCTATAAAACATGATTAGGGGAATATTATCAGGGAAAGGTGGTGTGGGAAAAACCACCACTACAATTAATCTAGGTCTTGCAATGCACTCGATGGGTGAAAATGTTGTTGTTGTTGATGGGGATATAAAAAATTCAAATTTGGGATTGCATCTTGGAATACTCAAATACAATACAACCCTGCAGGAAGTTATTGAGAAAAAAATATCCCTTCTTAGCGCATTATATATTCATGAAACCGGATTGAGATTTATCCCAGCCCATGTATCTCTTAATTTCCTTGAAACTGATTTATCCAATTTCAAAAATTTCCTTAATAAGTGCCCTTATAATCTGTTAATAGATTCCCCACCCGGACTAAACAAAGAAAGTCTTTCTGTGCTAAGATCTTGCGATGAAATTCTTGTTGTGCTTGAACCTTACCTGCCTGATATTACAGACTGCATGAAAACAATAGAGATTGCAAAAGAAATGAATATCAAAGTTGGAGGCCTTATATTAAACAAGCTAAGGAATAAAAATTATGAATTTGGAAAAGAAGAAATAGAAGCGTGCACAAACACGAAAGTTATTTCAACAATTCCTTTTGATGAAAATATTCTAAGAAGTTTGAGTCTAAAAAATCCAATTGTAAACTACAACCCATTATCCAAAGCAAGCATAAGCTATTTCAAACTCGCATCTGAATTATCCGGTAAAGAATTTAAAGTTCCAAAATTGCTTGGATTAAAAAGAATGTTGCAATTTGTTAATCAGAAACCTAATTTTTTTGGGGTATAAATCAATAATTTAATTTATAAAACCAATGACTAAGTATTTTGCTAAATTATTAAAAAATTATAGTAAACCCAAATAAAATTCACTCAATTCTTTATTATCTCTGTAATGTCTGGAAAGCGACCTGTAAACCTGATTCAAATACTCTTCTTTACCCTCATATCTTCCAATACTCTTTAGTTTGACCATCAAAGCATTTATCCGCATTACATATATTCTTGCCCCCGCAACATCATTAATATAAGGCAACATTGAAGTCGACTGGAAAAATTTAGTTTCATAATCAAATGATTTAAACAGATTGCCAAAATTATCTTTAATCTGGGAAATATCTGTCCTTAAATCATCCGCCTTTAAATCAGAGATTTTTTTGGTTAACTCAGAAATTGCTTTTCCTGTTGCGGAATTCCTTTCTTCCTTAAGAGAATCGACATCTTTTTTCAGGTTATTTAACAAACCTGAATTTTCCCGCGTATTTGGGATAACGCGATTAAGTTCAGATAAAACTATATGAAGATTCTTCAATTCATCCACTATCTGTTCCTGCCTTTCCTTGTCTTTAATCAAAACGCTTAGGTCATTTAAAATGTTCTGCTTCCGCCCAAATAAATCCTCAAAAGAATTCTCTGCAATTATCTTATTTTTATACTGCTCCTCAATCAATCCAATCTCAACCTTGACTTTATCTCTCTCCGCAACCAACTCCTTTAAAGTCCTTGGTCTCACCACATTTATAATTCCTTTATAATCATCCAAAAATTTTCTTGTACCGTCCATTTCTTTCATTTGTCCCTCAATTTTATTAACTTCTTCTTCTGACAATCCTTTTTTCATAACTGGTGTTGGTTTGCTCAGTTCCTTATTTATCTGCTCCATATCTTTTTTTCTCCGGTCTATTGTTTCTTTATAAGTAGTTTCGTCTATCTGCTTAGAGTCATACAATTTTTGTATCTCTTCTATTTCTTCTTCGAAGGATTTTAGTTTTAATTTAAATTCCTCTTTTTGTTTTAACTCCTCCGGATAAAGCGCATTAATTTTCTCTTTTAATTCGTCCATTTGTTTTGGGTACTCATCTAATTTAGTAAATTTTTCCCCAATATTTTCCCACTGCATTTCCAGGTCCTTAATTTTTTCCTGCACCTTGCTTGAAACTCCCATTTCATTTAATGATTTTATGTCTTTCATATCAGCTTTGCCCGCAATAGATATCTGCAGTTTATCCATTATGGGAACCATTTCCTTTAACAAAGAATCCATATTCTCAAGTTCGGTTGCCTTCTCATCCATATCAAGCACCTTTGTATTCACATCCTCAAACATAGTTTCAATCTTACCCGCAATCCTGTCAGTGTAATTTTTGGTTTCTTCTGACTGCTTCAGATATTTCTTAACTTTGTCAGCCACCCCAACAAGATTCTCAAAACTTTTAACTTTATCCATCACTTCCCTCACCATCATTGTCTGCTTTGTTATTTCTTTTGAAAAAGTTTCCAGTTTCTCAATTTTCATTTCAACCCCAAGAATCCTCTGTTCCTTTTTTTCAAGATTTCTTGTTATCATCTGGGGCTCTATATCCTTGACAATTTCATTTACTTTCTCAAACCCAAATTCCATTTTTGAAAAACCTTTCTCCCTATCCAAAATCATGGTTCTTAATTCTCCTATTTCCTCTGAAAAAGTCCTTGTGGTCTCAGATAATTGTGTCTTTAGCTCAGTTACAACCTCAAGTTTTCCCTGCAACTTTTCTATATCCTTAACAAGATTATCATAAGTTTCCTTGTTCTGAACAAGATCATAAATATTCTTCGTCAATTTTTCAAATGAATTTACTGCCTGATTCTTAAAATCCTCAATGATTGATATTCTTTCTGAGACAATATCTAATTTTAGACTAATATCTGTTAAAGTAAGTTCATTTCCGTAGCCCATAATAGTTCTCGGATTGATTATTATAATCCCAATTTTGATTTTAATGAATTTATGTATATCTCAGCCATCCTGAATTTTCCCCCTTTTAGTTTTTCTTTTGCAAGCTTTAATTCAAGTTCCAAATCAAAAATATCTTCACCCATTTCTTTTCTTTCAAACATCTTTTTCTCAAATAATTCCAATTGAAGATTATAAACACGGTACAGCAACAGTTCTTTATCGGGTATTTTGTGGGGTGAATGCAACAGGGGTCTAAAAGCAATCCAGTAAGGTTTTCCCTGATTGTACTTTGGATTCTGAATCATCCCAACACCAACTTCTTCCTTGGTAATTCTTTCAGAATATTTCATCCCATATTTTTCCTTTGATCTTTTCAAATCATTGAGGGCTTTTGTATTCAATTGTATTTCTGTAAGAACATTCCCTTTTAAAGCCTCCTTAAAATCGCTCAATACCTGCGAAATCATCAATATACCAAGACCCCACTTCCTAAACTCCCTCGCTGCTTTTTCAAGCATAACATACCCGCCTTTGCCTCCATACCTTTCAAGCAACCTATGAACCTCATCAAAAACAATAAGCATCTTCAGAGAACCGCTTTCTTCCCAGCCCTGCTCAAAGATTGTGTTTATTATATTCTGAACCGCTAAATCATATTCGCCTGATTTCAACCTGTTAAGCGTAAATATAGTTATCTCGCCGGGATTCATATATTTCCTCAAATCAATCTTGACATTTGGGTCAATAACCTCATAAATCATTCCGGGGAAACTCCTTGCATCCTCTTCCTTTAAACCAAATTCTTTGTATTTTGCAAGCATTTTAACATCTCTGTTTGGTTTTACAAAACCAGTCCACTGACCTGTTGGGTCAAAAACAATAACAGGTATTTTTTCTTTCAGGCATTCCTCCGCAATAACCATTGAAGATACTGTTTTCCCCGCTCCTGTTGCCCCGGCACTAATAACATGAGTCATTAAATCATCGCTCATTATATAAGCATCTTTATTAGTCTCAGCAATTTTTCCCAGCTTAAACCCGGATAGAGGCAGACTTTTGTAATCCACAGGGGTTAAATATCTCAACTTTCCCAAAAGTCTTTTTTTGTAATACCTCATTATTAAAACTAAAGAAATTACAATTATTACTGCTAAAATTATCCATGGAATATATACAGACCACCATGGAGGAATTATGACCTCAAACAAATCAGCGCTTGTGGCTGTTTTGTTTTCATAATTTGCGACAACAGAAATAAAATATTTTCCCGGAGCAATTGAAATATTATCAAAATCATAATTTCTTATGTATGATAAACTTGTTTCAATAGCCAGAGTTTCTTCATCCTGCGAAATCAACCGGTCAGTATCAATTTCTTTAATCTGATACTGCAAAGTAACATCAAATCTTTTTTTAATCCCAAGACTATAGAGAGACACGTGGTATCTCAGCACCCCATCTTCAGCAACTTGTTTTGTAAGAGCTTCAACTTTCACATCCATCAAAGCGTATGATTCAGGCACAACAGTTAAGGTTACCGGGAGCACATGACTCTTATTCCCGACCATTATCATTATATCACCTGTATAAATCCCTGGTTGCGTAGTAACCTGTGTTGCAAACTTTAACTTTATTGTATTTGTTGACATTGCATCTATAGTAACCATCTCACGTTCAAGTTGTATAAATTCCCATACACTCCCGCTAACAGAAAGCAGTGCATTTTGTCGGGAATCTAAATTATTTGTAACCCACACAGAATAAGTTTTGCTTTCCCCTGGATGCAGTCTTGCATCAATTATATTTGAAGTAATTGAACTTGAAGGGATTTGAGGACTGCAATCTTCAGGGCAATTTTCCCAGTATTCTCCGGGTTCACACACACCATTTCCGCATACAGAAGTTTCTCCTGTATCTGAAGAACTATCGTCACCGCTACTGCTACTACTGCTTCCTCCTGTATCCCCTATCACACACGCTGAAGAAGAACAAACACCGCTACAGCAATAAACGCAATCCTCATTTCTATAACAAGTTCCGCCGCAGTCTTTATAACCCTCTTCGCAGACAGTTTTTCCCAAACCATAAGCTGAAAAACCGGAAATATTGAAAAATATTGTATCTGTTGTTTTAGAAACATCTGAAATTCTCGCCCACCCACTCGAACAAGTTCTGTTCTGGAAATCCCATTCAGAACATTTATGAACTGAATAATCATAAGCCTCATTATTTTCAATGTGCAATAATATATCGCCGTCGCCTGAGAAATTTAAATTGCTCGAGACGCCCAATATTCTTTTAAAATGAATTATTCCATTACTTCCAGGATAACTAAGAATAGTTGTTGTCAAATTACCCCACTTATCAAATTTTACAGGATTAGTAATATTCTCATTTATTGAAACTTCTTTTAATCGCACTGTGTTATCTAAAGCAGTAAGTTTGAGGTCATAACTCCGGTTATGAATTTCTTTTGAATAATAACCCTCTGCAGTAAAATTGCAGTTTATTTTATATGTATCGGAGAAATTTTTAGCGTGTCTATAAAATTCAAAAATAGTTGCATAATCAACATCTTCAGAATCTGTTGAGTTTCCTGTTAAAAAAACACCTTCTTCATAAACCTCAAACCATCCATCAATTATATCGCTATAACCGGATAAATCTTCTGCTGTTAAACTATAATCATAGTCGCCCTTTGGCAGGTTTTGTATTTCAACCATCCAGGTTGTATTAGTAACATTTTCAGTAAGATTTGATAAAACATATACAGAAGAATTTATTGTTAAGGTTACATTCTTAACTCCCGTGATATCAGTAACATTTGTTTTGATAGTAACATTTGCAAGTAAAGTAAGTTCATCTATTTCTGAATTCAAATAAATAGTATTTAATATTATTGGCGGGGAGATATCATAATAATAAATTCCATCTATGATTTCTTTTCCAACCTCCATTGGAATATCATCAAGGGTAGTATTTGCTTTTATTTCCAGATTATAATAATACCCATCAAATAAATTTGGTGAAATGCAGGTGATTTCCCATAGACTGGTGGTATTTAAATAATTCCTTGTTAAATTAGAACAAGCCACACCGTTAATTTTTACTTCAAACTCTGAAGCATTAACCGGAATATCATCATAAGTCAAATTCAATAATAAATAAATTGATTCAGAAGAAATTGTTTCATTTGTGTAATTTAACGCAAAAAGTTCCAAAGGTATTGTTTGTAGATATAAAGAAACTGATAAATTATAGGGACTGGTTAAATTAGTTGCGGAAATTACAGTTAAGTTCCCGGAATAATTTCCTGAGTCTCCGGATAAAGAATAATTAATCGCAAAAGAATACTCGCTATTCCCTGACATTGAAAGATTTTCCGGATAAGAAATATAAGAACAAATATTTCCAGAACAAATATTTGTAAAATTTAAATCCATGTCACCGCTTACAGTTAAATTTATTATCCCAAGTTCCCACGAAGAATTTGGTCCAACAGATTTATTTAATTTTTCCGGGGATAAATCCCATTCAGAATGTATGGTGACATTGATGGTCTTTTTTGTAAGATTTATTGAATTATCCGGATTTGTCCAGTTTAAACTTAAATTAAAATAATAATTTATCTCATTATCATGAATTGAAGTGCATATCAAAAAAGCATCACCAATATTATTATTTTCAGTTAATTTTGAAAAATTGTAACTTAAAGGGGTTGAATTCCAATTTGTTGGCAGATTTTCCACGCTAACATTTATATTATAAGCCCCGCCCTTACCAACATTGTAAAGAGTAAAATTCTGGTAAAAACAATATCCGCGCGTATAAATATCTTTGGTTTCATTTGTAACCAAGTTTACCTGTGTTTTGTCTGTGGTATTATAAATATGGTCTAAAGATTTTGATAATAATCCATGCGCATCTTTTGCATAAATCCAGATATGATGCGTGCCTGTCTGCGTTGCTGTATAATTTCCAATAAAAGAATATTTGTATTCACTCTCATTTGATATTGTCTGATTGATTGTAAGATTTATTATTTCATAAGAAGAATCAGGTAAAGTAAAATTTATCCACGCGCATCCATGAGTCAAATTGCAGGTTGCACCTATTTCTTCTTCATCAGAGAGGTTTGCGATTACGGTTAAAACTTCATAGTTAACATCAATATAATTATTTTCATAAAGAGGTCCCCAGTAAATAGGTTCATCAATTTCAGGGTAAGTATTTATTACATTAAATAAAATCAAGGTTCTTATATCTTCTGAGTATACTGCTGATATTATTAAAAATAAAGAAATGACAAAAAATATTTTCTTCATAATTATTCACATTTTTAATTGTTATCACTTGATTTCAAGGAATACTGAATAATAGGGGGTTGAAATGCTTTCCATTCCCCCCTCAGTATATTTCCCATACTTTTCTTTCCATTCCAGACCTTGTTCTGTTGGGGCGCTGGATTTTACAACTGAAACAGTATATTTACCGGGCTCAGCATCGTAAGGTATTAAAATATCAATTTTTATTTTCTTTGACCACTCATTGGTAAATTCCGGGTAAGTTGGACTCAACACAAAAATTTCCGGAGTGAATTTCACATCAATGAATTGTTTTGCTTTTTCAACATCTTGTTTAATTATGCTTGTGCCATCAGGAAAACTGCCTTTGATTATCTTTAACTCATGGTTGTAAACAGGGATTAATTTATTTCCCTGATAAAATTCTATGAAAACTGAAGAAGCCATAAAGAAATAAAGGGTAAAATTTTCCCCAGGATAAGTTGTCACCACGGTCTGGCTTGGGTAAGACATTAAACCATAAGCCCCAAACCTCCCTTCCGGCGGATTTAATAAATAAGGCAATAATTGGTCTTCAAAATTTGGATAAAATTCAGGTTGAAGATAATATTCTTGGGTTATATTTTCAAAATTTATTATTGAACCCGTTCTTATTCCTTCAGTAACATTATAAAAATCCTCAGGCGGCTTCGGAAGTTTATTGAACATTTGTTCAATTGATTCCCTATGTTGAAATCCTGTTAGTTCTGGAGGGGGTTTCTGAAAAAATGAAAAAATCGCAATTAAACCAAAAACAAATATAATTAAAAAAATAAAAACCTTATTTAGGTTCATACTATGCTTGGGTTCCATTGTGAGTTATCTGTCTTGTCTCATCCATTGCAACACAATCTGTAAAATTAGCGCAAAGATAATAATCTATATTAGCATCCCCAGGGGCAAAATTTGAATCTATAATTACCTGAGAAATTGCAATATTAGTCCCAGCGCAATTATTCACAGTATTTCCTGAAATAGTAACATCTGTTGGGAGCGTGGCATTGAAATAAATACCTAAACTCAAATTCACAGTTCCCATATTGTCATACTCAAATATTGGAGTTGGAACACTGATATCCTGACAATTTGAACCGCCGGATAAACAAGGCTCTAGATTCAAACAAGTACCTGTAGAATTGGTACAATTAAAATATATATCTGCTGTAGAACCGCTACTTGCATTACTTCCCCCTGGTAGAGTCACTAAAAACGCGACTGTAGAAGCTACATTAAAATGAACCACAGTCAACACAGTTGCTGCTAAGGTAATTGAGATGACTGGTAATAATAACCCAACAAATAAAATAGCCAACAACCTTTTGTTCATAATAATATCTATTGATATATATAAGAATAAACTCAGCTAAAAGTTATATTATGCGTTAAATTAATCTGGATATTATTTGCAGTTGCATTTGTGAAATTCGCCCAGCACCACAAATTCTTTTCTTCGTCTGGCTGTATATTTGAATAAATCTGTATTTGTGTTGTATTAACTTCAAAAGGAGAGGTGAATGTGTAACTCTGGTCGCAGAACATGGTTGCCCATGAAGGGGTATTGGTTGCCAAATAAATATACCATGTTTCATTTAAACCTCCTAGAGTGTTTTTTAACTTAAAAATCGGTTCTGTGTTATTTTGCGTTATTCCACCAACAACACTTGCATTTAGGTTATAACAATTCTGCGCAGAGCAGTTAAATTCTATTTGTTGTGTTGAGCCTCCCTGTTGCACCGGCGATTCTCCGGGCAGAGTTATATTAAATCTTTCTGTGGATTCAATTGTTATTGTTCTTGTTTCTGTGCTGTTTACATTTCCTGCGAGGTCCTGAGCATAGGCTGTGTAAGTATAGGTGCCGTCTTCTAGGTTTGTGAAGTTTGTTTCGAGGCGGTGGATGCCGGCGTTGTAGGAGGCGTTGATTTCTTCGGGGGAGATGGCGCGGTTGTGGATTCTTACTTCGTCTATGGTTCCGTTGAAATAATATCTATAATTTGAAGAATCTGGAGCTCCAACACCAATGGATAAAGGAGTCTCATAATGTTTTAATGTACCTATATAGGTATTGGAATCTTCCAAAATTCCATTGACAAAAAGTTTATGTGTTTTTGCTGTGTCGTCAACGACCTGAACTGCATGAATCCATTGATTTGGCTCGTAAGTTGATGTTGATGAAGTAGGATAAGCGTTATTACTGGAATTCCACAAATTACCATCTATATGTTTAGTATAATGATATTTAAACCCTACATGATAACCTCTTTTTCCTATAATCATATAAGATGAATCGTTGTTGCTGTTGTTTGGGGGAATGTTGGCTGACTTGAACCATGCCTCAAATGTGAAACTGTCTTCTGTGATGTTTTCCAGACTATTTGTATTCCCGCAGTCTATGTAAGTATTTATGCCGTTGAAGTCTCTTGCTCCGCCGAATTTTCCTGATGTTGTATATGTTGAGTCATGATTTGTGCCGTCGTTTGAGTAGGTTGAATGGTCGTTTAAATCAGATAAATTGTCAAATCTCCACCAGCCGACTAA
>JAUVLW010000030.1 GCA_030600555.1 Candidatus Aenigmatarchaeota archaeon | reverse complement strand
CTATTAGTTGGTGATGATTTCCATAAAGTTATCTTTTTTTGTGATGTTGTTTGGTCCCTATTTATAGTATGAACTTCAGTTTGAGTTAATACGTTATATTCTATGGTATCTCCATTTCCGCTTGCAGCTGGGCATTCTGGACCCATACATAGACATTTAACACTAGGCACAGCTCCTGCATGCGTACCATCAGGACAAATCATTGCAATTGCAGGTCGAAAAATTTTACATTCGGTATTTGATAGACATTGATAATAACTGCAAGGATTGGGTTCTGCACATTTTAAACCAATTCCTGGGAAATTAATACATTCCAGTCCTTCAGGGCAAAGAATGCATTCATTACATACTTGTTCAGTAATTTGCGGATATTCGTTAATTTGTGCCTGAATTATATTTATTGACAATAAACTTAATAGTACAAGTATTGTCCCAAGTAGAATTTTATTTCTCACCATAAATATACTCTTATATATATAAATTTCTTGAGTAACATTGGTTGTCTGACTTTACATTAGATATTTGGTTAATCTGCAATAAAAGACCTAAGCCTCAATTAAATCCTTATTTAAAATTAAAACAAGTATTTATATGATAATTCCTGTTAGATGTTTTACATGCGGAAAGGTTATAGGAGACCTTTGGGCAGAATACAAAAAGAGAATTGAGGCTGGAGAAGATTCCGCAAAAGTGCTTGATAGTTTAGGATTAGACCGATATTGTTGCAGAACTATTTTTATAACTCACATTGACATGATTCAGGACATTGCCCAGTTCAAAGTTTAATTAAATCATTTTCTTTTAAAAGTTTTTTATACTCAGAGCGGATTCTATCTGTTCTGGAAATCAATCTTAGGTATCCGGATATGCCTTCAGGCTCAATTGAAGTTATTCTCTGTTTATATATTAACAGTTCTCTAAGAGGAAAAATAATTGTTGGATATTGAACCGATTTTCCGCAGGCAGGAAAATCTTCCATTCCTGTATAAATTGCGGTTTTCCCGGGCAATTCCACAACCTGACCAAATTTACAGTCTTTGAACTCTTCTAATTTATAGATTTGTTTAATATCTCCGTTTTTCATGATTAAATCTATTTCTTTGAATTGTAAATAAAATCTAGGTAATTCCCGCATTCTGGGCAAACAACTCCAGCACCCCCAGTCATATCTTTGTGCCCGTATTCTTCCATTGTTTTACAATATTTTTCATGGGATTTACCATGCACATTTGGAAATAGCTCCTCATGAGCACGATACCCGCATACATTACAGGTGGTAAAGGTTGGTTTAGGTCTTATTTAATTAAATGACATAAAATTATTTATTCTTTTTTCTCCTCTGTTTTAGGTTCCTCTTTTACTTCTTCACCCTCTTTTTTCTCTTCAACAGGCTTTTCTTTCTTGAAAAATTCTTCAAATTTTTTGGCGCCTTCTTTAACAATTTTTAAGTTTAATTGCTCAGTTTCTTCTGAAACAACTTCTCCTCGAATGTTTTTCCTTCTTCTGACACCTTTAATTTTAGGTTTATATCCAACGCCTTCCGCCAAAAGCAGTCTTTTTCTCACAGAACCGGATACTCCTTTTTTCATAGGAAATCCCTGTTTGTCGCTTCCGCCTGTAATCTGCAATTCATAATTTTCAAGTTCAACAAGGTTTCCGCTTATTTTCTCCCCGATTTTTTTCCCATAGACCATTTTTGAGTCTATTTCTTTCTGAAGGCTTTTTCCTCCCCCCGAAATCACTGCTTTCATAATATTTCTAAAAATTTAATATTATTACCTTTATAGGTTACAATTCAACTAAAATAATGAAGGGAATGTATCCATTAATAACTTACATATTGCTTTTTGCTGTTGGTATTTCAGTCTCTGCATCCATCTACTATTTCACGGAGAAATTCGCCTTTGAGGAGAATCTAGAGCTTGAGAACGCAAAATCAGACAAGTTATGTTCTTTTCTCAGGAGTCTTGATGGAAAAGAAGGTGAATTCGAAATGAATCTAGGGGATTTCCGTATATATACAAATCCGCTAAGATTTACAGGAGTTTCTACCTATAATTGCAATTTAATTCTTGAAACCTCGGGTTATTGCGATAAGGAATGCAGAATTAAGGTTTTGGATAATAAAATCATTTTTTCTTAAATTTATTAATCAGAAATTTCAAAAACAGGTGCTTTAGTAGATTTTACAGAAATGTGAAATCCATAGTCATCTAATTTCAGTTCCTTGCAATCAGCGTATTCTCCGAATAATTCCCTAGCAAAATTTTCAATAATTTTTTCTGCTCCAAATTCATAGAAACTTTTCATATCATTTCCTTCTATTATTAATCCAATACTTTCTGAATAGTCTGTTGTTGAGGTATTTTCCTGCGCAAAATTTAAACCCTCTTTTGCAATTAATTTCAATTGAGTTGGAGATAAATCACTTTTCTCTAAATCTCTTTTGAAATAGAGGGAATTATTGGAATAGATTGTAACTTTGGTTTCTTTATCATGATTATAAAATTCTGTTGATTTATCCCTATGCCGTTCTATAGCAAATCTTTCATTTTTAGTTATTTTATCTGATATTTCAGTTAAATCCAATTCTATAGGTTTGATATAATTAACCGGAGTATAAATCATCCCAACCGATATTTTATTCATATTTTTCACCCAAATTAATATATAATAAAATTTTAAATAATCATTTATTAATAGTATTTTGGTTATTGGTAGATTTATCCATATATCACAACACCAATTACAATAAAGATTTCTATAAGAATCCATAAAACATAAGTTACAATAAGGGGTTTTTCTTTATGAACTATTGCATAGATTAACCAGATAAATGCGGTCATAAGATACCAGCTCCACGAGATTAATGAAACTCCGCTTGCATCTTTTTCAACCCATATTTTTAAGAGTTGGGGGAAAGTCATTATGGGTCCGGATATTCCCACAAAATATATAAATTTATCAAGGAAATTTTTCCATCTATCCGGATGCGGATAAGGTTCAAGTTTTTGATGAACCCTTTTTCTAAGATGAAGATGATGTATTGTTTTACTATATAAACCCATTATTTAATTATCATTTATCTTTTCTTTAAACCCATTTTTTAATAAACTCTCAACGCCTTTTGAATCCTCATCAATTATCAGGTTTAATAGATCCTCCGGGTCTTTAAATTTGCTTTTTTCTTTCAACAATTTTATCCCATATTCCTCTGCGCTTAGTTGTTTCCTTAATATATCTGTTTTCTGTTTTTCAAAAGTGTTAAATATTTCTTTTTTGAAAACAAGGATTCCTTTGTCTTTGTATTTTTTCTCAATGATATTAAGGTCAAGTTTGCTTGTATTTTTTATCTGTATTTTGATTATCGGGTTCAGTTCTTTTTCAGGCATTTTTTTAAGGAATTCTTCAACTTCTTCATTTGTGTTGGCTTTTTCGTAATAAAAATCTCTCTGTTTAATTTCCTTAAATTTTAATTCATGGTTGAGAATAAAATATCCTTTTCTTATTTCAGATTCTTTTTTGTTCAGTTGTGTCTGGACTGTGCTTCCCGGAAGTATTAGTTTGCCCTCATTCAATTTCACTTCATTTTTCCAGTGGATGTGTCCGTTTACAATTAAATCAAATCCTCCGGGCAAATCAGATATTTTCATATTAACATCATCCCCATCAGAATAAATAAAAGGATCGATATTCTGGTGGAGCAATAAAATGTTTTTTGCGTCTGGGACTGGTTTAGGATTCCATTCATTAAGAACATCTTTTGAATATTTTTCAGGAACGTGGCTCATCCCATGAATTGCTATTTTTTCCCCGTTCAATTCAAAAACAATTTTCTGGCAGTGAAGGTTAATCAATAATCCCGCTTTCTCAAGACTCTGCACCGGGTTTATCAGATTGGGTCTCCGGTCATGGTTGCCGTAGATTGAGATAAAAGGAATTCCATGAATAGCCCTTTTGTTTATTTTTTTGTCGCATTCAATAAATTTAATTTTGCTTTCTGAGTGTTTTAATTTTGCAAGAAAATGCATGGCCTCTGACAGGACTTCAAGTCTGGGAACTCTGGAATCAAATAAATCCCCCGCAAATAAAATTAAATCCGATTGTTCTTTAAGAAGTTCCTCAAGAACAAAAAAACAGTCATTTTCTCTCTCAGTATTATACCCATATCCGAGGTGGAAATCTGAGGTTATTGATATCATAAATTAATCTGAAAGTAATTTTATTCTTACTTTAAATAATTTGCTAATTGATACAAATTATCTGCGTCTAAATTTGATGAATTATTATAAACTATTGCGCTAAACGCTAATATACCCAGAATCATTTCTCCAGAATATTCACTGATTAATTTATTGGTTATGTCCATAACGCCGCCATATTTTTCCATTTTCATCAAATATAAACTATTAAAAGGATTTATAAACCTAAACCAGGTTATATTTTTCTATTTCTTGTCAATTTTTCCAATTTCTTTAATCAGTTTTTCCTTTAATTCCACTCCTTTATTTTCATCAGAGAAATAATCCAGCCTTGCCGCAACCATTAATTTTGCGGAGAGCAGTCTGGCGATTTTCCCCCCAAATCCTTTTTTGGCTTCCTGAATATAAATTGATTTATAAATTATCCCATATTTTGGTATTTTATTGGATTCTTTATCCGCAAGATGTTTGAATAGACTTTTCTCTGCCCCAATAATCTGTATTTTTGAAGATGGCATTTTTGAGAGATTTTTTAATCCCCTTGCCTGCGCAATCAGATTTGCTGTGAGAATTGGACCAACCAAAGTTGTGAGGTTTGGAGCAATCAAATAACTTTCTTTATGGATTCTGTTTTCCAGTTTTTCCTTTAATTTTTTTGAATTTTCAAGGGATATTTTAAAACTGTCAAAACCCGATAATATTTCTTCCCTGTTGTTCAGAACATTTATAATGTGACTTAATTCATCAAGTGTTCTCGAAGATAGTATTAGTTTCTCTTCCCCGGAATCCGTATTTTTGAGTTTCAGTTTTGTGATTTCGATGCCGAAATCCCTCAGCCATTTCCCGGGATTTTTATAAGGGGAAATTTTATCAATTTCGCACTCAAGAATATCCGAGTCGAGGTTGCTCTCAAAGAATTCTTTTGCCGCGGTTTTCGGGTTTTCTGAGAATTTCTCCGTAATTTTATTGTTTTCAATAATCCCAAAAGGTGATTTTATCTTTGCCATAATTTAGTTTAAAATTATTTTGTTATTCTTCATTCTTAGCGAATTGTTTAGTTTAGAGCAAATTTATCTATAACTTCAAGTTTTTTATCTATTCTGCTATTTTGATATTCAGAGATAAATTGAGCTATTTTCTTTTTGCCTGCCAGAGCTAATAGAGAACTGGCTAAGATAATACCTGCGCCTGCTATTACTACAGAATCGTCTATATATGAGCCATATAAACTACCCACACCAGAACCTAAAATTCCCGCATAACTTAATGTTTTTACTTTAGAATCTACATCTCTATACATTGATTCTGATTTTTCTTTGAGATTGTTCGCATAATTTGTGAAAGATTCTTTAAGCATATTATAAATGGTTTGATTTGAGGTTTCTAAAGTAAATGCTGTTGGATATTTGTTTTTAGCGAAAGTTTCTGAAATATCCAATGCTTTATCATATTTATCAAGGCAATTTTTAGCGTCTTT
>JAUVLW010000020.1 GCA_030600555.1 Candidatus Aenigmatarchaeota archaeon | reverse complement strand
TATATTGATTTTACTGTAGGGGTTATTTTAATGTTACTTTCTGCGGTGATGTATTATTATTTTTATACAACTCCATCGCGTTTAAGGAAGATATATGAGTTGCAGGCGGGTTCGGAAATAATTATGTTAATATTGCATATTGTAATTTATATGCGTAATTTCCCAAACCTTGAAGGAGCATTAAAATTTGCCACTTCAAACTTAACCGGACCTCTCGCGTATGACATGAAAAAATTAATCTGGGATGTGAATATGGGAACCCATAGGTCAATGGAACAGGGTTTGCTGGATTATTCTGAAAAATGGAAGGGTTCGTTCAGATCATTTTCAGATTCGATTAATGCGATTATTTATTCTTTGTATGCCACAGGGAACCGGAGGATGGAATTGCTTGATGAATCTATTGATATAATGCTCACTTCTCTGAGTGAAAGGTCAAATTCCTATGTTGTAAACCTTGCATCGCCGGTTACTCTTATAAATGCTCTTGGTATTTTATTGCCGACTTTAACTTTAACAATGCTTCCTGTAATAACAATTTTCTTAGAAGACAGTATTTCTCCAATGCTTATTTTTGTATTTTATGATCTTGTTTTACCAATAATTTTGGTGTTTGTGATAAAAGAAATACTTAATAAAAGGGTTGTTACTCTTCCTGAACCGGACATCTCTTTGCATCCGAATTTACCCCCGGAAAATAAGTTCAGGATTGGAAATTTTTTTGTTTCTTCTTATTTTATTGGAGTGATTTTCCTGATACCTTTTTTGTATTTATGGTACGTGAATTTTAGTACCCTCTCCCTTCAAATGTCTTATGTGGTAACTCTTGGATTTTTTATGTCCTTTGCAATAATCTTCAGGTTAAGTTCTTTCCAGAAAACCAAGCTTCGCGGGGATATTGTTGAGATGGAAGATGAGTTTAAGGAATTATTGTTTGGATTGGGTCAGGAGGTGGACCGTGGGATTCCTCTTGAAGTTGCAATAGGAAAAATAATGCCAACTTTAAAAGGGAATTATGCATTAATTTTATTGCAAAGAATCGATTCAAATATTAAATACAAAAATCATACAATTGAGCAGGCAATTTTTGATGAGTCCGATGGTGCTATAAGACAGTTCCCTTCTAAATTAATTTATTCTGTTTTGAAAGCTATTGTGGATGCTTCAAATAAAGGAACAAAGATAGTTTCTGAGATAATGATTTCGATTTCAAGATACCTGAAAAATTTGCATAAAACCCAAGAATCTATTCAGGAAAAGTTTTCAGAAGTAATTGGAAGTATGCAAATGCAGGCAACAATATTATTGCCTTTGATTTGCGCGATAATGAATACTCTTACTTATATGATGCTGGAAATGTTTAGTTTTTTTGGAGATGCTATGGGCGATATGCCTTCCGGGTCGGTTGGTTATACTGCATTTTTGTCAGTTATGAAAGAGGTGCCTATCTCAGCCGCAACTTTCCAGTTGGCTATAGGTTTCTATGCTCTGGAAACTATAATCATTTTATCCTGGTTTACGAGCGGTATTCAGGTTGGTGAAGATAAGATACACAGAAATACTGTGATGTCAACGAACCTGATGATTGGGGGTTTGGTATATGTTCTGGTTTCTTTTGTTTCGCTAATGGTATTTATACCTTTCCTGGATGTAATCAAAAGCGGTTTAGGGACTTAGCGGAAATTGATTTGATAGGGTAATGAATTCAGATAATTTTAATTCTCTAAATATTCTGTTATTTTATAAATGGAATTTTATTTTGCGGTAAATTAGAAAGATAAGATAATTTATGAAACTGATATTTCAGGGAGCAGAGGCAAAGATTTACCTGGAGGGAGATAAAATTGTAAAAGAGAGAGTGAGCAAGAATTATCGGGAAAAAGAACTTGATAATTTTCTCAGAAAATTAAGAACAAGGAAAGAAGCGAAATTATTGTCTGATGTGAAAAGAGTTGGTCTTAAAGTTCCAATTCTGTTTGAAACAGAGCAATTCAGGCTTGAGATGGAATTTATTGACGGAGTTAAACTGAGAAAATCGCTTGATAAAACCAATTATGAAAAATTCTGCAAAAAGATAGGCGAGGATGTTTCAAAGATGCATTTAGCTGATATAATTCACGGGGACTTAACAACATCAAATATAATTGTTAAAAACAATGAAATCTATTTCATAGACTTTGGGCTGGGCGTGGAAACAAAAAACCTGGAGCAGAAGGCGGCTGATTTGCTTAATTTATACCAGAACTTCAAATCAGTCCATTATGAATTTGACTGCTGGAAATATTTTCTGGAAGGTTATGAAAGAGAAGAAACCGCCAAAATTCTGGATGTTTTTGGGAAAATGCTGAAAAGGAGGAGGTATATTTAGGAGTTTTTTGTTTTTAAAGGTCACTTATTAGGGATTTTAGAATCTTTTTTTGAGGTATTTTTCCTTTTTTAAATAAAGATATTATATGGTAGAAAAAGCATGTAAAACATGCCACAGGCTCACAGAAACTAAAGAGTGTCCTGCATGTAAAACAAAGGAATTAACAGAGAACTGGCAGGGTATTATCATTGTTTTTAGGTCTGAGGAGAGTGAAATTGCAAAAGAGCTGGGTTTTGAAGCTCCTGGAACTTACGCTATTAAAGTGTAATTAGTTTATAGAAATACTCTAAAATGATGGGTAAGGTTAAATTATTGGAGATTATTATATATAATACTTGTACAATATAGTTATGTTTGATATACAAAATTTAGGTATTTTGTTAACAGGCCTAAAAAATAGCACAGTGGCATTTGTTCCAAATTTAATCGGAGCATTGTTGCTATTAATAATAGGTTATGCACTAGGTAAACTAGTGGGAGCAGTGATTGAAAGGTTGTGCCTCGGAATAAAAATAAATACTTACTTGAAATGCAAAGGATTTAAATTAAGTAAATTATTTAAAATAGCGGGAGCATGGTTAATCTATTTAGTATTCATCCAGTCAGCAGTTGGAACTTTAGGAATTTTATCCCTTGAATTATTCATAAACGGGATTGTAAATTTCATACCAATGGCTGTTGGTGCCGCAATAATTGTGGTGGTTGGTTATATGCTAGGTAGTTTCTTTGAAGACCAGATATCGCATAGTGATGGAAAATATAACCGTCTTGTGGGAAAAATAGTAAACTTTTTCACAGTATATGTAGCCATTGCCTTAGCTCTACCTGTATTGGGTGTAAACCCGGGTTTAGTAAACAATATCTTATTGATAATAATCGCAAGCGTTGGTCTTGGATTTGCTCTTGCAACAGGACTTGGTTTGAGAGAAACTGTTGCAAAAGAAGCGGATAGATATATAAGCTCAGCAAAATCCACCAAAAAGAAACGATAATTTAATTTTTATTTGTTTTTGTTATTTTATATTGATTTAATTAATGGGAGACTTGAGTATAGAAAAGATTGCGAAACTTGCAAGAATTGAATTAAATGAAACTGAGATAAAAATGTTCTCAAAAGACCTTGAGGAAGTAAAAATCATGTTTGATGAAATTGACAAGATTGATGTCAAGGACGAACCCTGCTTCCAGCCGGTTGAAGTAAAAAATGTGATGAGAACTGATAAGGTTGAGGAAGGTTTTTCAATTGAAGAAGCATTTTCGAATACAGAGCACAAACAGGACAATTTTTTCAAAGGTCCCAAGGTTTGATTAATTAATTATGGACTTAGTTGAAGAGATAAGAGAATATGTAAAAAAGGAATGCGGAAAGGAAACTAATTTTTTTGGGATGAATGCTTATGATTATCATTTTGTCAGCATGGTAAAATACGCAAAGCAATTGGCAGAAGAAACAGGTGCTGATATGGAAATCGTGGAAATTGCGGCGTGGTTGCATGACATCGGAAGCATTCTTGGAGATTATAAAAATCATCACATTTCCGGGGCAGAGCATGCGGAAAAATTACTTACAAAATATAATTATCCAAAAGATAGGATTGAGCGAATCAAGCATTGCATTTTGGCTCATAGAGGGAGCAAAGATATTAAACGCGAAACAATAGAAGCGGAATGCATTGCGGATGCGGACGCAATGTCGCACTTTGACAATATTGCATCTCTATTTTATCTGGCCTTGGTTACAAGAAAACTGGAAACCAATGAATCAAGAACTTTCGTTAAAGAAAAATTACAAAGGTCATGGAATAAATTAACTCCAAGAGCGAAGGCAGTAATTAAACCAAAATATGATGCGGCGATGTTGCTTTTGATTTAATTACCATTTCATTTTTATAATTTATTTTCAATCATTTTAGAGTTAATTAAAGGTAATATTTCATTTTTGTTGAAAACAATTGAAGCAGCAATACCTTTCATAAGATAAGGTTCACCATAATTTTTTATATCTGTTTTATTATAGATAAATTTATTGCCATCGAAGTCACAAATAAATCCACTAAGAGTTCTAATTATTGTTTCTGCCATTCCTATATCCCAATCCTTGGCATAGTTGTAATTCATAAGATAAAGGTTTATTTTTCCTTCAAGTAAGTCTGATATACTAGAACCAGTTGCTCCAGTATAAATAATTTCTACATCAACACCTAATTTTTGTCCCAGAGAATAATAAATTTTCTCAAGTTTCTTGCTTGGGTCGATTTTTCTAATCTCGCCTATTAGTTTATCTTTTCTCAAAGTAGGTACTTGTTTTTCTTTACCTTCCTCAACAAAAATTATTTTGTTAGACCCATCATTATACCATAATTTATCAACACCAGGTAAATAAATAATACCGGTAACAGGCAAATAAATGCCATTTGTTTGTTTTTTTAATAATGCTGCAAGAAATGAGTATCCCTCTTTATTCCCTCTAAAAAATTCTTCTGTTCCATCAACTGGATCTAATTGCCAGATTAAATCATGTTCAAATCGATCTGGATACTTATGTTCTTCAGAATATGAACCTGGAAATTTTTTTCTAATTTTGTTTAACACAAATTCACTGGCTTTAATATCCGCTTCTGTAACCAATTCTTTAAAGTTTGTATTGTTAATTTTATATTGCCCTTTCACATTACAAAATCTTGGAAGAATCTCTTTTTGAGACGCATCTTTTATCAATTTAATCATTTCTTGGACTTCATCTTGATAATTTGTCATAAATAAAATGAAGATAAATAAATAACCATTTGCTAAAAATGCAGGTCATTTGAGTATTTAATTTTCTTTAATAATATCTAGTATCTGGTCCCCATATTTAGTCATTTTAGCAGGACCCAGACCGCGGATATCCTGCAGTTCTGATGAACTACCAGGCATTTTTGTTGAGATTTCTATTAATGCGCTGTCATGCAATATGCAATAAGCGGGAATTTCTGATTCTTTGCTAATCTCTTTTCGCCAGTTTTTCAGTTTTGTCAAAGTGTTGTTTGATTGGTTCGGGTTTGTTGGAATGTTGTTTGAAGTATTTAGTTTTGTCAAAGTGTTGTTTGAAGTGTTTAGTTTTATCAGAGTCTTATTTTGTGAGTTTAGCTTTGTTAACTTCTTGTTTAGTTGATTTGGTTTTGTCAAAGTGTTATTTGATTGATTTAATTTTAGAGTTGGTTTTTGTTGAAACTCTTTTTCATTAATGAAACTCAGCATCCAGTCTGTAATAAAATAAGTATGCGATTTTGTGTGAGTCAAATATAAAGTTTGTTTTGCGCGGCTTATTGCAACATAAAAAAGCCGCTTTTCTTCCTCTTCTTTATCATATTCTTCAATTTTAACTAAATCTATTACTGGATGTTCTGATCCCTTGCATGGGAAATTATTTGGTGTGCAACCAACCACAAATACCATTTCCGCTTCCATTCCTTTTATTGAATGAATTGTTGCCAGAGTTATTTCGTTTTCAAGAGCCAAAACACTTCTCCTTACTTCATCGCTTTTAACAACATGTCCAATCTTATTTTGTTTCATCAATTCTGAGAGATCATTTAATAATTTATTTGTTCTTGCCAAAACAAAAATTTCATTTCTTGGCAATTTGGAGGACATTATTTTTTTAATGACAAAATCAAATTCTTTTTCCTGAGATGAAAATTTTAATAATTGCATGTCTTTTTCCCCTTTCAGATTTGATTTAAGGTCGGCCAGACCCATATTTTTTATGGAGTTGTTTATAAGTTCAACTATATGTTCTGTTGAACGATAATTTTTTGTTAAAGTTATAATCTCGCATTGAGGATATTTATCTTCAAAATTGATGATATATCTTATATCTGAACCTCTCCAACCATAGATGGATTGTCGCGGGTCCCCAACGCAGAATAAATTGGTTGAGGAAAGTTTGTCTATTAATTTTATTTGTGTTGAATTTACATCCTGATATTCATCCACTAAGATATGCTCAAATTTTGGGATTAATTCAGGATGTTTTTTAAACAGGGAAAGTGTGTCAATTAACTGGTCCGCAAAATCGCGATATCCATTTTTATTCATATAGGTTTCAATAAAATTGCATATTTTCAGGACCATTTTTAAACTCTTTTCGTGTTCTGTTGTGGTTTCAAAAGATTCAATTTTGATGGGTATGTTTTTAAATTTAAAATAATCTCTTAGAAAGAATACATCATTTAAGAATATATTTGCCAGTTTTTCTTCTGGTTTTCCTCTTTTTTGCACCTCTGAAAAATAGGTGTCAATAGCTTGATTTGAGGATATTTTTAAGGATGATAATGCTTTCCTGAGAATTAATATTTTGTCTCGATAATTGACTACTTTAATTTGTTTGTCATATATGAGATTGTTATGTTGCCTGAGAATTTTCTCGCAAAAAGAATTGAAGGTTTCAACAGATATTAAATCATTGGAAATTCTGGAAAGCATTTCCTGTCTTGCTTTTTTTGTGAATGTTATAGCTAAAATTTTTCCTGGGTCCTGCGAGCAATAAGTTACCAGAAAGTTTATTCTTTCTGTTAATACTGTGGTCTTCCCTGAGCCAGCCCCGGCGATGCATAATATTTTTGAATTTTTGCAGATAATTGATTTTTTCTGTTCATCATTAAATTTGTCCAGAAAAGGCAATGCTTTAAAAAGAGTTTTTTCTTTATCTGTAATTATGGTTTTTGTTTCTTTGAATCCATAGGACAGTTTTCTTTTATACAGGCTTGGAGCATCAATTTCTTTTTTCCCTTTTTCACTCAGTTCCATCACTTTCCAGAATTTGTTGCCTTTGATTGAGGTCAGGTTTATCATGTTGTTTAGAATTAAATTATCAATCATAGACATTAATTTCTCATTACTGCAGTTTAATTTTCCAAAAAGTTCGCCCTGGTTTAGATGATTCCTTCTGATGGATTCATTTTTTTCTTCGCCCTGCAAAAAATCAATTAAGAGTTTTTTGCCAATTCCAAAAGGTATTTCCTCCAACGCTTTTAGCACTAAAATATAATCCAATTCCATTATACAATTAGAGATTTTAAGCATATTTAGATAATTTCTAAAAATGAAATCAATAGGATTTAAATGAACTTTTGTTTAATTCAAACCAATATTATGGAAATCAAAGAAGAACTGAAAAAAGAAACAGAAAAATGGCTCATTAAAATAAAAGAGAAGAAACTAATTGCCAAAACTGAAAAAGGCGAAGAATTCAAAAAAAATATCGAGGCATATATCAGCGATTCCAAACATTTCACTGAAAAGGGGGATTTTGTAAGAGCTTTTGAAGCAGTAATCTGGGCGTGGGCTTTTCTTGAAATTTCCGAAGATTTAAAACTTTTAGAAACTTAATTATGGAAGATTTTATTGACAGGCTGGATAAATATTCAAAGGAACTAAATTTAAGCGCAGGCGTTGTGCAGGGCATAAGAGACCGAAATATGTTCCCTGAATTAAACTTACCAAATGGGGATATTTATGAGATTCTGGTTAATAGCGGCATCAGGGGTTTGTTAATGCCTTCTTTGGAACAAACTAGAGAAAACTTATTCTTAAAACTAACGCTTGATGAAGAGACAGAAACTCTTAAATTTAAGGGAATTGATATGGAATTATTGATGGATGGATTCCCTGAGGATGGTATTAGAATAGACCGATATATGAACCCTAAATCTCTCCTTCCAATTTATCAGTAATTATGTTTGGATTTATAAAAAAGAGTTTAAAAGGAATTGTAAAGAAATTTGAGAAATCTGTTGATAAGAATAAGGTAAAAAAGGATGAAGAAGAGATTGTTAAAGAGAATAATACAGAGAAAACTAAAGTAAAACGTAAAATGGTTTGCTGGAATGTAAAAGAAGTTAATAAGGAACTAAACCTAAAAAAGGGAAAAGAAGCTAAAATTAATGAACACAAAACAGAAGAACCAATCAAAGAAACAACAAAAGAAATGGAAGAAGAAAAAAAACCCAAAAAAAGAGGCTTTTTCTCAAGACAAATCTCTGAAAAGGATTTGCAAAAATTTAAACTCGAACTTGTGAAAGCAAATGTTTCTTTTGATGTGGCAGAAGAAATTGCGGATAAATTGAGAGATAAGGATGGAAGAAATATAAAAAAACTTTTGAGAAATGAATTATTAAGTTTGCTTGAACAGGAAGAATTTAGTATTGGAACTTTTATTAAAGGTAAGATAAAAGAACAGGGAAATTGCATGGTTTTGTTTTTTGGGTATAATGGTTCAGGGAAAACAACCACAATTGCAAGATTGGGTTATCTTCTTAAAGAACAGAAAATCCCTATTGTGTTCGCTGCAGCTGATACTTTCAGGGCTGCTGCAATTGAGCAATTATCAGCCCATGCGGATAATCTTAAGATTGATATAGTAAAACACAAATATGGGGGTGACCCCGCAGCAGTTGTTTTTGATGCAAAAAAGCACGCTGAGGCGATTAATGGTGTGGTTCTTGCGGATACCGCGGGGAGATTGCACTCTGACAAGAACCTAATGGAAGAATTGCATAAAATACTTAGAATCAATAAGCCCGACATGACTATTCTAGTGCTAGATTCACTCACGGGAAGCGACATCTTGGAACAGATTGAGAAATTCGGGGAAGTTGATTTTGATGCTTTAATTCTCACAAAAGTTGATGTGAATGAGAAAGGAGGAGCAATGCTTTCAGTAAAGCAGAAAACAGATAAACCAATTCTATTTTTGGGAATGGGGCAGGAATACAAAGATTTGGAGAAATTTGATGCTGAGAAAATTGTAAAGAAAATGTTGGATTAATATTTAAATTTTATTACTTGGTTATGGATGCATATGATAAACTAAAAGAAGCTATAGGAAAATATTCAGATATGGGTGATGATGTTAAAATGTTTAGTCACGGCGGTCTTATGTTGACTTGGGAAAGAACTCGTCCAATAGTAAGTGTTGGTCCTCTAAAATTATCTACTAAAAAAGAACTTGAATATGCTGAGGAAATAGCAAAAGAGTATGAGGTTGGTTTGGATGAACGTGATTTTGGAGATTCTGAAAATCCTGATTATAGGTCTATATTTTCAAAAATTTTTCTTGATGATGGTGATGAATCAGATAGAGCAATTTTTAAATCGGCTGGGATGTATTATCCAGACCCAAAACCTCAGGAAGAGTATGATAAATGTGCGGAGGCTTTGTCTGGTGCTAAAATTGCTTATTACGATAAATTAAGGGAACTAAAGCGTATAGTTTAATATAACAAAGTGAATTATGGCAAAGAAATATGAATGTTTGCATTGCGGTTGGTCAGGAAAACCAATGATTTTGGAACCAGCTCAGATGGTATGCCCAAAATGCGGTTCTGTTCAATTGAAAAAATTGGATAAAGAATAAATCTATTTATTATTTTTGATTATATAATCATGGTGACTCAAGATAGTATTTCTGATTTGGTTATACCCAGTAAGTATCTGGAAAAATTTTTTGAAGAATTAATATTAAACTGCCCAAGTTTGGCTGGTCAAATTGTTTCAAGAAAACCCGAATATGGTAGTATTGTTGATGATATAGTTGAGCGTAGTGCAGTATTTAAAGGGGGGAAGCATCGACAGGAGCAAGGTATCAGATATTTGCAAATGGGTCTTGTAAATAAGTTTATAGAATGTTTTGAAGGGTCCGATGGATATGAGAGCAAGGTGGAAGATTATAAAAAACTTGCAGAATTTTATAGTAAATCTAAGGAATGGGATTATGTGACTCCAAAAAAATTAACTGAGTCTGCACTTGAACAAATTAAATATTCTTTATAAGCGGAAATCAATAAACATATCCAATCACAATCCCTCCTTCATTATCAAGTTCTCTGTCAGTAATTACTTTGTTATTTGGAGTTGATACAAACAGGAATCCAATACCTTCACCAGGAAGATATCTTGCTTTGAACTTTGAAATTCCGTCTTTTTTAAAGGAATGTCTTGGTTTGACTATTTTTAGCTCGTTTATCTTGGTTTTCAGTTTTACGACCAGTTCCTGATAATTATTTTTCATTAAGACCTCATAACCTTCTATATACTCCTTATCTTTTAGGATATTTAGGATATTTTTTACAAGTTTGCTATCTTCTACAATAATCTTTTTTTTCCCAACCATCTCAGCATTTTTTATTGCTGAAAATACATCCGCAAGCAAGTCGTGTCTCATAAACTATTAAAAAAATAAATTATTATACTTGAATTATTTTCAATATTTAATTAAATTATATTTATTAAGATTATGCCTTGCGGAAAGAAAAGAAAGAAGGGAAAGATAAAAACACATAAGTTAAAGAAAAGGAGAAAGAAGATGAGGCACAAGACTAAATAATCCTAGATTTTTAGTCGATATTCAAATATGTTTATCTAAGTTAAATGGTCTATTACCTCTATTTTATATACAGAATCCATATTTTTAGATTTTATTCTTTATTAATTCGGAAAATGCGAATTTATGGAAAACTCATTAATTTTTCTTAATCGAAACCTCATAATTTCGTCCAATCCTTTTTCTGTCAATAAGTCCTCTTTTTTCAAGAGAATGGGCAATTCTGCTTACCTGAGCTTTAGATAGGTTAATTTCTCTGGAAATCTTTTTCTGTGAGACTTTGCTTTCTTTAGATAATACTTCAAGAAACTTTTTTTCGTCTTCAGTAATCCCATAATCAACCATTTTGGGTTTTTTCCTGAATATAAAAAATATAGAAACTATTACAATCAGAACAAAGAATGTGATAATCAGGGCTGTGAACTGGTTTGAAGTTAGGGCAGGTTCATAAAATATTGAGATATTATGGACTTCCCCAAGTCCGGGATTTGAGTTCCAGTCTATAAAAATATTCCGACCATCAGTTCCCTGTTTTCCGTTAATTGGATAATAAGGTGATTGGTTCAATTCACCGCTTTTATCTAATAATATATAACCTTTTGGGAGATATATTTTCAAATTAAATTTTTCTGTTGGCGTAGATATAACATATCTGTCTGAGAAAATATTATAATCTTCATATTGGGTAACTAAACCCAGATAATTGAACGAGATATTAACTATTTTTGTATTTATATTTTCGCAGGAAATAAGTGTTCCGGATCTTTCATATTTCCATTCACATTCCAGTTTATTTGAATCATCATAAATCTCAAGGTTTTTTACGCGATGGATGATATAATAATTGAATTTATCAATAATCTCAGGAACCTTAATTATTATGTTTTCATAGGCAATTCCATTTTCATCAAGATTCACAGATATATTGCACTCACTATATTTTGTTGGTAAATCTCCAAAAGCCGGAGAAATAGCCAAGATAACCATTAATAAGAAGATTAGTTTCCTCATATATTATATAGTATGCAAAAAGATAATCAGGTATTACCTAATAAATAATTTTATTATATTTGATTTATGGCATCCAAAAAGAAAGATGATAACACAACTCTTGAAAGGGATTTAGAAAAATTATTGGCGCAGAGAAAAGCAGTAATTAAAGTAATTGGTGTTGGCGGGGCTGGAAACAATACAGCTACGCGAATTATGGAAAGCGGTATTACAGGCGCTGAGGTTATTAGTACAAATACAGATGCTCAACAGTTATTATATTGTAAAGCCGATAAGAAGATACTTATTGGTAAAAATATTACCAAAGGTCTTGGAGCTGGCGCAGATCCTTCAGTAGGTGAAGAATCAGCAAAAGAAGATAAACATGAATTATCTGAAAGTTTAAAAAACAGCGATTTGATTTTTGTTACCTGCGGTCTTGGCGGAGGAACTGGAACAGGCGCAATCTCAGTTGTTGCGGAAATTGCAAAGAAAATGGGCTCTCTTACTGTGGGAATCGTCACAATACCTTTCACAATGGAAGGAAATCAGAGAATGGATAATGCTTTATTGGGACTTAATAAACTTGAAAAAAATGTTGATACTTTAATTGTTATTCCAAATGATAAACTTCTTGAACTTGTGCCTGAGGTTTCAATCACAACAGCATTTAAAATTGCGGACGAAATTCTTGTAAATGCAGTAAAGGGAATTACCAACCTTCTTACACAACCTGGTTTGGTAAACCTTGATTTCGCTGATTTAAAAGCTGTTATGAAAGATGGTGGAATGGCAATGATTGGTCTTGGATCAAGCGATACAGAACATAAAGGTCTTGAATCAATAGAAAGAGCTTTGAATAATCCCTTGCTTGATTTGGAAGTGGAAGGAGCAAAAGGAGCTTTGATAAACATCACAGGCGGAAAAGATATTACAATTAAAGAATGTCAGGAAATTGTAGAAAGAGTGTCTTCAGTATTAGACCCTAATGCAAAATTAATTTGGGGAGCAACAATTGACAAGGAACTTGGAGATTCAATAAAAACCCTGTTAGTTGTAACTGGAGTAACTTCAACACAGTCTTATTTCAAAGGTCAGGATTACAAGGAAATGAAGAAAAAAGAAGTGGAAACCGTGCTTGGAGTTGATGTTGTTGATTAATATACTTGAAATTTATTTTAAGTGCTTATTGAAACCTATTTTTGCGGGATTGAATATTTAGATAATATTCTTTGCTGTTATCCGCATAAAAATCCAAATAAAAGTAAGGAATAAAGTTTTATTTTACACAAAATCATTTAGTACCTAAATTAGTCACTGTGTTCTTCGTGATACAAATCTTGATATTTAGTTAACTCTTCTTGAGATAAACTTTCTTTGAGATTGAATCCGGCATTTCTGAATTCATCAAGTATTTCTTCAAAAGTTCCTTCATAAATAAATCGGTTCTCTGGATTTATTTTAATTCCATCATAAAAACGCACTCCAGAATAAGTTTCAAATTTAGTCATTATTTTGTTTTCTTCTCCTATTCTTAAATAAGGATTATAACCTCTATTATTATCAACATCAATTATCGTGGGGGGTGTTGTTGGATGAATTTCCGCGTAATTTATTGCAAGAGTTTTGGTTTCGACTCTTCCACTTTTTGCTAGTTCTTTAGTTCTTGTAGTTTCTGCTTTATTTAAATCACATTCAACTGAGTCCATATCAATATAATCCAGTAATTCTATGGAGCAAGGTGTTTTGCCAGTTAAAATATCAACAATTGATTTATCAACTTTTTCCATTTCTTTAGCATGAAATCCTTCAGTATAAAGCCCCACCATATTTATAAATTATTCAATATTCTCAATAATTCTCTCCAGTAAATCATTTATTTTATCTCCT
>JAUVLW010000008.1 GCA_030600555.1 Candidatus Aenigmatarchaeota archaeon | reverse complement strand
CTTATCGCAAGTTTGTTTGCCGGTAATGCTGAATGGGTCCTTGGGACAACAACAGCGAGCTTTTATGGAACTCTCGCAATAAGTTTTGTCTTAATACTGGCTACTGGGATATTTTGGGTCTCTGCTGCGAAGATTGTTTGTAAATAAATCAGTGCTGAAAGATTATTTAAAATTTTGGAGTAGTTTATATATGTTAAGAAAAGAGCATGGTCTCGAGAGAAAACTTGAAGACTCTGGATACAAATTACAGGAAAGTCATAATCCTACAAATCAGGTAATTTATCTTCCGGATGGACAATCAATTTATGTACCTCCTGAAGAATACAGGGAACTTGGAAGAGAAGGTTGTATGAGAAAATATAATATTCCTATTGGGAACTGTTAATTAAAACAAAAAAAATTCCTGTAATTTTTTAAAATTATTCTAAGGTAACTTATCTCTAAAATCTCAATCTTATATTATCCAAAAGGACTATTCCAATATCTCAAATTCTGAGGGCATTCCAAGATACCATTTAAGAATTTCTCTTGTCCATGGCGGAAATCGGGAATTCTCTTTCTTCAACAAATCAGGAATGTTTTGTTTTGGAATATAAACCACACTGCTGGTTTCATCGCTAAATTTTAATTTTCCATTATAGTGAGCTTCATAAATTTCAGTAATCATATTATCATGAACCCCATAATCCATTCTTAATTTCAGGAGTTTTTTTAGTTCAATATTTTCCAATCCAAGTTCTTCCTTGATTCCGCGTTTTGCCGCATTCTCATAGCTCTCTCCAGCAGTAACATGTTCTGATACAGAACAGTCATAGCAGTTTGGGAACTTATCTTTTGCGGGGCTTCTCACCTGAAGAAGTATTTCATCATTATCATTTACCAGCAAAATATGAACTCCTCTGTGCCATAAATCAGAATTGTGAACAATTTTCCGCTCCACTGGTTTTAAATAATTATCATTCTTGTCAACAACACTCAATAGTTCGTCCATAATTATAAAATAATTTCAATCAAAACAAAAAATTTCTATAATTTTTTAAAATTATCTGGATATATACCTCACAGGAAATTATTATGCAATTGTCGAAACAGAATAAAACAAGGTCTATAATTAATTTTTAGATAATCTAATGGGTAAAAAATTGATTCTGGTAAAATTCGGGGGTTCTGTGATTACAGATAAACTAAAACCCTATACAGCAAATTTTGAGGTTATTGAAAAACTTTCAAAAGAAGTAAAAGAAGCCAGAGAAGAAAAAGAACTTAATTTGATAATCGGACATGGGAGCGGATCTTTCGGGCATGTTTCAGCAAAAAAATACAGGACTGCAGAAGGTTTTGTGAATAATAAAAGCAAATACGGAATTTGTGTTGTGCAGAATGATGCAGCAAAATTAAATAGAATTGTTGTGGAGAATCTGGTAAAAGCCGGAGAAAAAGCAATTTCACTCCAACCTTCAGCCTGTTGCATTGCGGAAAACTCAAAAATCAAGGAATTTTATTTGGAGCCAATAAAAAAACTTCTTGAATACGGGATGATTCCAATTCCTCACGGAGATATTGGACTTGATTTAAAAAAAGGATGTTGTATTATATCCACAGAAGAAGTCATAAGTTACCTCGCAAAAAATCTTGGATTTGAAAGCAGGGTGATTATGGTTGGGAAAGTTGACGGAGTTTGCACCGCAGACCCAACAAAAGATAAAAAAGCTGAATTCGTGGAAGAGATAAGCAGAGATAATTGGGAAGAAGTCAAAAAATATCTTGGGGGTTCAGACGGAACTGATGTAACCGGGGGAATGATTCACAAAATTGAACAGGGAATTGAACTTGCAAAAGAAGGTGTTGAGATTGAAATTATTAATGGGCTGAAAGAAGGAAATTTGAAAAAATGTTTGCTTGGCGAAAGAGTCGGGACTCTGATTAAATGGTAAATTGATTTTTGCTGGGAATGTGGAATTATAATCCTCAAAATTACTAAAATACTCCACTCGTCAAATGACGAATAACACTTCGACAGGTTTAAAAAGGTTTTTGAAATTATTTTAATGGTGGATTTAGGAGAATACAAAACTCAGAAGGTAGAAGAATTGCTTGGGGTTAATCCAAAATATCTGAATGAAGTGCCTGTATTAAGTGATTTGGGGTTGGATGTAATAGACACAGCGAGGGATATTTTAAAAACTTCTTATAAGTCTATAAATGAATTAACTGAAGACTTAAAAAAACTAAAAACAGATGTAGAAAATTATCTTCTTTGGGATTAATTTTAAAGATAATATATAATTATGAGAAGTTATTTAAAAACTGAAAAAATAAGAGAAATAAAAAAAGAAGTTTCTATTGACTATGAACTTTCTTCACTATGCGCTAAACTTGAAGATAAACCAACAATAATCAAACTGAAAGAATATCCAAATGTGAACGCAGTTGTTGGTCTGTGCGGAAACAGGGATTCGCTTGCAAAAGGAATTGGAACAACAAAAGAAGAATTAATTTTTAAAATTTCAAAATCAATGGATAAACAGGGTGAACTTTCTGTTTTAGATAATGCTCCTTTTCTTGAAAATAAAATAGAAAAGCCAGATATTATAAAACATATTCCTGTGCCAATTTTTTACAGGGAAAAAGAAAGAAGATATTTTTCATCTTCTATAGTGATTGCGAAAAACAAGGAAACCGGAAAGCAAAATATGTCTTTTCACAGGATGATGTATCTCGGAGAAAATAAATTTTCAATCAGGATTACTCCGAGACACCTGTATGAATTATTCAACAAAGAATCTGGTGATTTGGAAGTTGCTGTTGTTATTGGGGTTCATCCGGCTGTTGAAATTGCCGCAGCAACATCTTACACTTCGGATTTTGAAGAACTTAAATTTGCATCAACCTTATTGGGCGGACTTAAAATAACAAAAATCGGGAACCTGTTTGTTCCTTCAGAATCGGAAATTGTTTTGCATGGAAGAATAACAAAAAACAAAGCGGAAGAAGGACCTTTTGTTGATTTAACCGGAACAACAGATATTGAAAGAGAACAAAATGTTTTTGAATGCGATACTCTTTATTACCGGAATGAACCTTATTTTAGGGTTATAATTCCGGGTGGACTGGAACACAGAATTTTAATGGGCGTTCCTCAGGAACCAAGAATGTATAAAATAATATCCAACACAGTTCCCACAATTAAAAATGTTTGTTTAACAGAAGGAGGATGTTGTTGGCTTCATGGTATTGTTTCAATCAAAAAAAGAAAAGAAGGGGATGGCAAAAATGCCATTCTTGCAGCTCTTGCAGCTCATCCCTCAATGAAAAGGGTTGTTGTTGTTGACGAAGATATTGATATTTTTAATCCTCTTGATGTTGAGTGGGCAATTACCACAAGATTTCAGCCAGACAGAGATTTAGTTATTGTTCCAGGAGCAAGAGGTTCTAGTCTTGACCCGTCTTCTGATTTGGAAAAACACACAACTTCAAAGTGGGGTCTTGATGCAACAAAACCTCTGGATAAAGATGGTAAATTGTTTGAGAAAACTGAACTGCCTTTGGAGTTGAAGAAAGAGGATTATTTAGGATAATTATGTACCTGACAAAAGAAGAAGAATTAATGCTTAAAGGGGAACAAGGAGCAGTTGTGGGAAAATGCATGAAACTGCTTGTAAGATTGGGCGATATTTACGGGGCGGATAAGATGATAAACATTTCGTCCTCTCAGGCCTCAGGGGTTTCATATAAATCAATCGGAGACCCTGGTCTTGAATTTCTTAATGGATTTGCGGATGAAGGGGCAAAAGTTAGAGTTCCCACATTTCTTAACCCTGCGGGAATGGACCTTGAAAACTGGAAAGAACTCGGAGTATCCGAGACATTTGCGGGGAAGCAGATGGAAATTATTTCAGCATTCAGGAAAATGAATGTGGTGACTACCTGCTCATGCACACCTTATTTATTTGGGAACCTTCCAGGATTTGGAGAACACCTTGCATGGAGTGAATCCTCCGCAGTATCATTTGCGAATTCAGTAATCGGGGCGAGAACAAACAGGGAAGGAGGTCCCTCAGCACTGGCAGCAGGAATTACTGGAAGAACCGCAAATTATGGGCTTCATCTTGAGGAAAACAGGAAACCTGATTTTTTAATTGATTTGAAAGTTGACCTAAAAACAAGTTCTGATTTTGGGGCACTGGGATATTTTATTGGGAAAATTGTGAAAAACAAAATTCCTTTTTTCAGGGGAATAAAAACCTGTAACACAGACAATTTAAAATTTTTAGGGGCTGCGATGGCGGCATCAGGAGCTGTTGCTTTATATCATGTTGAAAACAAAACGCCCGAAGCAAAAAAATATGACCCAATTATAAACAGTCTGGAAAAAATTGAATACTCAGCGGAAGATTTGAAAAAAAGTTATGAAGAACTTACAGATAGCTCTGAACCAGATATAATTGTTATTGGTTGTCCGCACGCATCAATCTCCGAGATAGAAATTCTTACAGAAAAATTAAATGGTAAGAAACTTAAAAAAGAATTCTGGGTGTGCACATCAAAATCCATAAAAACCTGGGCGGACAGGATGGGTTACACAAAAATAATTAATGATGCAGGAGCAAAAATTGTGTGCGATACCTGCATGGTTGTTTCCCCTCTTGAAGAAACTGATTACAAATGCATTGGAACCAACTCAGGAAAAGCCGCAAAATATATTCCTGGGTTTTGCAAAAAGAAAGTATTTTTCGGTAATTTAAATAGTCTTATTGAAAAAGGTTTAGGAAAATGAGAGCGATAAAAGGAAGGGGGATTTCAGAAGGAACTGGGAAAGGTGAAGTTATAATTTTGAAAGAACCTTTTGGATTTTACGGGAACATTGACCCAAAGACAGGAATCATAATTGAGAAAGGAAACCCTCTTGAAGGAGTCTGCATAAAAGATAAAGTTTTTGTTTTTCCAAACGGAAAAGGAAGCACCGTCGGGTCTTATGTGATTTACGGACTGAAAAAGAACGGAGTTGCACCCTCCGCAATAATCAACCTTGAAACAGAAACCATTGTTGCAACAGGCGTAATTTTAGCGGAGATTCCATGCGTTGACAAACCTGAAGAAAATGTTATTGAACTTCTAAAGGATGGAATTGTTGTTGAAGTTGATGGGGATAAAGGAGAAATTAGGATTTTGTGAAATAGAAATATTAGCTCAGTAAATATTTAACAATTAACTTAAAAATTATCTGCTTCTCAATTTGGACAATAATCTTAATATCTCAAGATACAACCAGATTAAAGTAACCATCAAACCAAAAGCTCCGTACCATTCCATATATTTTGGGGCTTTGGCTTTAGCTCCGCTTTCAATAAAGTCAAAATCCAGAACCAGATTTAAGGAAGCAATAACAATCACAACCAAACTGAATCCTATTCCTATCAAACCGCTTCCATGAATATAAGGAATGCTCATTCCAAAAAATCCTAATATGAAGGTAAGAATATATATTAAGAAAACAGCTCCTGTGGCTGCGATAACACCCAGTTTAAAATTCTCAGTTACTTTAATCAGTCTTGATTTATAAGCGGTAAGTAGACAAAAAAGTGTGCCAAAGGTCAGAAATACCGCTTGTATCACTATTCCAGGATAAGTTTGTTCCATCATTGCCGAAATTGCTCCGAGAAATAATCCTTCAAAAAGCGCATAAATCGGAGCAGTGTAACCAGACCAGGATTTTTTAAAAATTGTTACTATCGCAGTTATAAGACCTCCAATTGACCCTACTATTAAAAGAAGGGGAAATAATTCCAAATGACTCCAGCTCCATATGGAAGTGGCTAAAGTCAGCAATAATAAAAAATAAGTTTTGTTCACAGTTCCGTTAATTGTCATTGCGCTCTTTGAAGAAAAAGAGCCTTCTCTTGAAAATACCTTATCATTCTTTAACACTGGATTGCCGGAACGCATCATAATTAAATAACCTAAAAATAAAGAGAGTTTAGGATTTATTATAAATTCATTTTAATTTCCTATTATGACAAAAACCTATATTATCGGAATTACCGGAGCGAGCGGAGTAATTATAGGAAAACGATTAGTTGAAATATTATCAAAAGAAAATAAAGTCTGCGCAATTGTTTCTGATGCGGCAAAACTGGTTGCAAAATATGAACTTGGCGGGGAGATTGAATTTGAGAACTCAGAGAATATTGTTGTGTATGGGGAAAAAGAATTTGATGCCAATATAGCATCAGGAAGTTTCAAAACCGAAGGGATGATAATCGCGCCCTGCACAATGAAAACAATATCCGCAATCGCAAACGGATTTTCACATAATTTAATTGCAAGAGCCGCTGATGTTTGCATAAAAGAAAAAAGGAAACTTGTGGTTGTTCCCCGGGAAAATCCTATGAGCGAAATTCATCTTGAAAATCTACTGAAACTTGCGAGACTTAATGCTTATATTGTGCCTCCTTTTATTCAGTTTTATTCCTCTGAAACAAAAGAAGAATTAATTGATTATATCTGCGGGAAAGTTCTTGATTGTTTTGGGATTAAACATAAATTGTATAAAGAATGGTCAAGCAATGAGAATAAATAAGAAAAAAGAATCCCTTAGAAAGAAAAATAATTAATTATGATACAAACTTCCGCTCCGGGAAATATTTTCCTTTTCGGAGAACATGCTGTGGTTTATAACCGACCTGGAATTATATCCGCAATAGGCTTGAGAACATACTGCGAAATTGAAAAAAATGAAGATTCTCTAATAAATATTTATTCAGAGGGTTATGGGGAATTTAACGCGAAAATAGAAGATTTAAAACCAGTTGGCAATTATAAGGAAAGAATTGATTTGCTCTGCGATTTGATTTCAACATATTACCAAAAATTTAAAATTAATGATGGTGTGATTTTAAAAATTACTTCCGATATCCCAAAAGATTCTGGGGGGATGAGTTCATCAACAGCGGTTTTGTGTTCGGTTCTTGAGGGTTTAAATAAAATATTTCAGAAAGTGGATAAAAAAGATTATTATGAATTCCTGCTCCCTTTCCAGAAAAAAATTCATGGTGGCAGTGCTTCAGGAGTTGAACTTTTCTCATCAACTTTCGGGGGTTACAATAAAGTAAGAATTGCTCCTGTCAGATGCGAAAATCTTGGGGAATTAAAACTTCCAATATTAATTGCGGATACTGAAATTGAAGCAAAAACTTCTGAGACAGTTCCTTATGTAAGAGCGGGATGGGAAAAAGACAAAAACAGTTATGAAGATGTTTTTTATCGAATAAGGCAACTGGTTGAAGAAGGAGAAAAAGCGATTAAGAATCATGACTTGGTTGTACTTGGAAACCTGATGACAAAGAACCATGAAATTCTTGCAAAAGATCTTGGAGTGTCTCATCCCAAATTAAACAAAATAGTGAAAATCGGTCTTGAAAACGGAGCTTATGGGGCAAAACTCTCAGGTGGAGGAAAAGGAGGGGCTGCGATAATTCTTGTCAGCAAAGAGAAAGAAGATAAACTAATTGAAAAACTTGATTTTTGCAAAATCTATAAAACAGAGATTGGAGTTAATGGATGCAAATAACGCTTAAAAAACAAATCAAAGCAATAAATCAGAATATCTGAAAAATTAAAGATTGACTCACTTATAATTATGTCCTACTCTTTTGATTACGATTTAGGGAAGCTTCCAAGAGGATTTTTCAGAGAAGTTGCTAAAGTTGTTGACAACCAGAAACTGCACAAAAAAATGGGCGGTATCTCAAAATTAATTGTTAAAAGATTTCAAGTTGATGCTCTTCTCGGAATTCAGGTAGAAGATGCGATTTCAATTGTTGAAGATTTAATAGAAGTCAATCTTAACACCGCAATTAACAGGGAAAAATTTAAAGGAGAAAAAGAAAAGGTTTTGCTTCTCCCTCACTGCTGCAGGAAATACATGGATTCAAGATGCAAAGCAAAAGTTGATGAAGAAGTTTCTTCTTACTTATGCGCGCATTGTTCAGAAGACTGTCTTGCAAATAAAGCAACAAAACTCGGGGAATCGAAAGGATATAAAGTGTTTATCCTGCCTGGAGGAAGTTGTATTAAAAAAATTCTGGATAAAATAAACTGTGGGGTAGTTTTTGCGATTGCATGTCCTGAAGAAATAAATATGTGCGTTGAACTTGTTGAAAGTAGAGGAAAACCCTGCATGGGGATTCCCCTTATAAAAAACGGTTGCTCAAACACAAAATTCAGCCTAACAGCCCTAAAAAAGGCTTTGGTCTAGAAACAATAAAAATGAATACTACATAATTATGTCATACTCCTTCAATTACGATTTGGGAAAACTTCCCAAGGAATTCTTTAGAGATGTTGCTAAAGTTGTTGAGAAACGGCAATTGCACAAAAAAGCCGGGGGTTTATCAAAATTTCTTGTTGAAAAATTCAAGGTTGATGAAACTCTTGGAATAAACTCAAAAGATGCAATTTCAATTGTTGAGGATTTAGCGGAAGTGTATACAAAAAATATTATTTATGCTGAAGATTTCAAAAAGGCAAAATCAAAAATTTTATTGTTGCCCCACTGCTGCAGGAAATATATAGATTTCAGATGCAAAGCAAAATTTGACCCAAAATATTCCTCTTATTCCTGCGCGCATTGTTCAAAAGACTGCCCCGCAAACATAGCAACAAAATTGGGGGAATCTAAAGGTTATCGGGTATTTATTCTCGCGGGCGGAAGTTGTATTAGAAAAATTCTGGATAAAATAAACTGTGATGCTGTTCTGGGGATTGCCTGCCCCGAAGAATTGAAGTTAGGAGTAAAATTCGTTGAAAGTAAAAACAAAATTGTAAAAAGCGTACCCCTTACAAAAAACGGGTGTTTAAACACAGAATTTAATATTGAGAGCCTGAAAAAGGAACTTGTTTAAATACCCTTTTAATTGATAATCAGACTCCAAACAAGATTCTTAAATTTTATTAATAATTGAGTAATGGTTAAAGATAGATTAGTACACAAATTCGGGGGAGATATAGTTAGCACACCTAAATATCTTGAAAAAAGCGCTGAGATTATCAGAGATAACTCTGAATATGCGAATGTCGCAGTAGTATCTGCTTTGAGAGGGGTTACTGGATATCTGGACGAAAGCTGTGATTATTTCTCAAAAAATGGTTCCGAACAGGAAATTGATTCTTATATTAAAGAACTCAGACAAATGCACTATAATAAAATTAATAATCTTGAAGAACGAACAATAATTAAAGAAAATCTAGAAAAAGAATTAGAAGCTCTTAAAATACATTTTGGCAGTATTTATGATTTTGAAGGTATCGATTCAAAAATGAAAGATAAAGTTCTCGTATGTGGGGAAGGGCTCTCTTCAAAAATAGTCCAAGGTTACTTTCTGGAAAATGGACTTGAACCAAAAACTTTGACCGGGAGAGAGATTGGAATTATTACCAATGAAATTCACGGCGATGCTGATCTAAATTGGGAATTCACAGAAGGCAATATCGCAGATTATCTTGAACCTTTGTTTGGAGATGGAATTACTCCAATTGTAACAGGATTTGACGGGAAAACACCTGAAGGAGAGATTACAACACTTGGTCGGGGGGGATCAGATACCACTGCTTGTGCAATCGGACGCGACCTGAATGCAAATGAAATAAACCTATACAAAACAACAAGAGGAGTTACAACCGCAGACCCAAAAATAGTTGGAGAAAAAGTAAGAACAATCCCTTTTTTAAATTACTACGAAGCAATGGAAGCTGGAAAAATAATTCACAGGAAAGGGGTGAAACACGCAAGAAAAGAAGAAATCCCCATAATAGTCAGATATATCTCAGACCCTGAAATAAAAACTGTAATTAATGGAAATAAAAATGCTGAGAAAGGCGTAAAATTAATTACCTGTGAACCTCATTGTTATATTATTGAAATCTATGACCCTGAAATAGCTGAAAAAAAAGGTCAGCTTGGATATCTAAGTGATTTAATAGCTAACAATGGTATTAACCTTAAAATAGCAAGAGATGGTTTCAACAGCCTGACTTTTGTACCTGACAGCAATACAACTAAAGAGTCTATCGAAGCGGTAAAAAAAACACTTAAAACAGAATATGATGATGTGCTTGTAATATCTGATGTCTCCCTACTCAGAGCTATTGGAAACCTTGGTTATGCCTGGCGTAAAAGTGCTCAATTCAATGAAATTATAGATGAAAGCACCAACAAAGACGAAACCTGTTTGGGGTCTTATCCTTATAAACATACTTGGGGTCTTGATGGAATAGTGCCTGATTCAGAAGCAGAAAATATCGTCCGTGAATTACATAAAAAGTTAATAGAATAATGGTAACCCAAACAAATTGGTATATATTAACCGGAGGTCCCTGTTCAGGGAAATCAAAAGTTCTTGAATATTTAAAATCCAAAGGACATAATATTTCCAAAGAAGCTGCAAGAAATATAATAGATAAAGGAATTGCAAAAGGAAAGACTGTGGAAGAAATCAAGAAAGATGAAATAAAATTTCAAAATGATATCCTGAATCTTAAAATCAAAATTGAAAACAAATTAGACCCAAAACAAATAATTTTCTTTGACAGGGGAATTCCAGATTCTATCGTTTATTTCAAAGAAGCCGGACTTGACGCAGATATTGCGATTAAAGAGTCTGGTAAAATTAAATACAAAAAAGTTTTCTTCCTTAAACAACCTCATATTAAAAATGATTACGCGAGAACAGAAGATGTAAAAACATCAAAAAGAATCAGCAAACTCCTGTTTGAAGCATATACAAAGTTAGGGTATAATTTAATAACCGTTCCAGTAACAAAAATAATTGAAGAAAAAGCTGAGATTATTTTAAATAATTTATAGATAAAATGAAATTTATCTTAAAATAAAATAATTTAAATATCTTTTATGGCCGGGATGGTGTAGCTAAGCCCTTCTTTCTTTCAAAAGAAACACTCGTTTTTCAAAGAAAAACGGTGCCACATTTGCGTAGCAAATGAAGGAAGCCCTTAAAAGGGGAGAAATAACAAAACTTGGCTCTATAAGGTAGCATGAGAGACTGTGGCGCAACCCTTTTCGGTGCAATAGACTAAAACATTCATCCTTTGGATGATGCATCTTTTTGTGAAGCAAAAAGAAAGATGTCTGCACCCCAAAACTGCATAGAAATCTCTTAGGGGGGGTTCAAAGCAACCCTTTTCGGTGCAATAGACTAAAAAGGTCTGCACCCCAAAATGGTTTATGAAAATCCCCCTCTCGGCCCTAAAATTTAAATTTTTATAAACCTTCAAATCTCTCAATAACTTTTTCTCTTCCAATTGCGTCAATTAACATTGCAATTCTTGGTCCCTGTTTCCTCCCAACCAAAACCTGATAAATTATCTGGAAAAATTCTTTCCCTTTAGGTTTTATGATTCCAAAAATCTGCTGTTGTAATTCATCAGTTGAACATTTATTTTTTAGAATTTCCGTAATTTCTTTTAGTCCTTCTCTCTGAATTTCTGTTACTTCAACTTTGCTATCCGACAATTCCATTTTAACATTTTCAGGCGCGTATTTTTCAACCCAAGTTTCCACTTTTTTTGACCTTTCAATTGTAAGTTCCAAATCTGTTTCATTCATTTCAATCCCCTTTTCCTTCATCACCTTCGAAATATAATTTTTTAATTCTGATTTTGGAACAACCTGAACAAGCAGGACAAGTTCTGAAAAAGGAACTCTTTTTGGGCAGGCACTATGCTCTTTAATTCTAACCAGTTCATATTTTCTTTTTAAATCTTCGTCTGATTCTTCAAGACCAAAATAAATTCTCTCGCACTTGTCAAACTCATTGTAAATATTGTAAACATCAATATCAAACGGAATAAATATTGTTTTATTTAATCTCTGCGCATAAATAAACCTTACCACTTCGGGTTCATAAATCTCAAGTAACTGCGAAACTGTTGCTATGTTTCCTTTTGAAGAAGACATCTTTTCTTTCTGTCCTTTCAAATGAATGAATTCGTACATCGGACCAACCGGAGGGGCATAACCAAAAATTTCCTTTGAAATTAAAACGCCTGTGTCCCAGGAACCTCCCTGCGATTTATGGTCTTTTCCTGAACTCTCAAAATCAACCCCATAATAAGCCCATCTTGCAGGCCAATCCACTCTCCACCTGATATTCACAACATTTGTAATTTCCCTGAAATCAATCTCATTTTCATTTCCGCAGGAACATTTATAGGAAATCTTATAACCGCCCAAATATTTTATCTCTGTAAAATCCTTCCCGCATTTTTCGCAATAAGCTCCTATTGGAAGCCAGTCTTCAGCCAAAGGTTCTTTCCTGAATTTATTTAGAATACCTTTTATTTTTTCTGTTTTCTCGAGAGCAATTTTTATATTTTCCGCAAAAGTTCCTTTCTGGTATAACTCTGCTGCTCTCAGATAAACCGGTTCTATATTCAGTTGTTTCATTTCCTGAATTATCAAAGACTCAAAATGTTCTGCGTAAGAATTGTGGCATCCCCAGGGATCCGGAACCGCGCTTAAAGGCATTCCCAAATATTTCTCAAATTCTTCAGGAACTCCCTTTGGAACTTTCCTAAACCGGTCAAAATCATCCCAAATATACAAAAATTTTGCTGATTTGCCTGATTTCAAAATTGACTGATAAACAAAATACTGTGTCATTATTTCCCTTGCATTCCCTATATGAACCACTCCTGAAGGGGTAATACCGCTCTCCACAATATACTCTTCTTTAATCCCTCTTTCCAGAACCTGTTTCGCAAAATTATCAGCCCAGTGCATAACTATAAAATTCTAAAAAAGGTTAATTATGGGCCTGTAGCTCAATAAAACTGCAAACAACAATTAAGCAGTTTTGGGCAATTGGATAGAGCGCTGGACTTCGGATCCAGGTGTTGGGGGTTCAAGTGAGCCTTTCTTTTTTAAAAAAAGAAAGCCTCAAGGGAAAGAAAAAAACAATTTAAATATAACAAAGAAAGGTTTTTGGAAATCCTCCCAGGCTCATTTTAAAATTAACTAATCTTATCTATAACCCCGATATTAATAAGAATTCAATATTAATTATGAAAAAATTTACATACACAATACTTTTAGCGCTATTGGCATTGTCAGCAGTGATTGGTCTAAGTATCACCAACACCTATGTGTTAAAAAATAATCCTGAAAATCTGGAAGTAACAGTATATAATTCGAACCTTGGCGTGGTCAAAGAACTGAGAACACAATATTTAAACGCTGGAACAAACCATCTTCTTTATGAAGGTGTTGCTTCAAATATTGACCCAACATCAGTAAAAATTAAATCAATAAATGGGAATGTAGAAATAATAGAACAAAATTACAGGTACGACCTAATAAGTAAAGGAAAGATTTTACAAAGGTACATTGGCAAAAACATAACTGCATACCAGACCTACGGAGACAAAAAAGAAATTGTTGAAGGAACTTTATTAAGTCACAGCAACAACCAACTGGTATTAAAAACCCGCGAAGGAATAAAATTATTTTCTTCAGATGACCTTGACCTGCAGGAATTGCCTGAAGGTTTAATAACCGTTCCTACTCTTGACTGGCAAATCTACACAGAAGAAGAAAAAACGCACAATCTGGAAATGTCTTATATGACTTCCGGGATGAGTTGGAAAGCTGATTATGTTGCGACAATGAATAAAGACGACACAAAATTGGACTTCAATGGTTGGGTAACAATAGCAAATAATGCAGGAACAACATTCAAAAACACTTCATTGAAACTGGTTGCCGGAGATGTGAATCGAGTATCATCTCCAGAAAGGTATTTGGATGAAATACATTATGAGGCTGAAAAATCCGGTAGTGGAGGTAGTTTTGAAGAAGAAAGTTTGTTTGAATACCACATGTACACACTCCAGAGAAGAACAACCCTGAACAATAATGAACAAAAACAGATTTCTTTCATAAACTCAGAGAATATTAATGTTGAAAAAGAATTCGTCTATGAGAATAATAGATGGTATGGAAGCAACAACAAAATAAATGTGATGCTTAACTTCGATAATACCAAAACCAATAATCTTGGTATGCCTCTTCCAAAAGGAACAATAAAAATCTTCAAAAAAGACAGTGAAGAAAAACTTCAATTCATTGGAGAAGATAGTATTGACCATACACCAAAAGATGAAACCCTAAGACTGCTTGTAGGACAGGCATTTGATATTGTGGGTGAAAGAATACAAATGGATTACAACAAGTTACCAGGATGGTATGAATACAAATGGAAAGTAACTTTAAAAAACCACAAAGACGAAAACATTGTTGTCACAGTTCTTGAAAATACTGGAGGGGATTGGGAAATTATTAGCGAGAATTATCCTCACACCAAAGAATCAAATTACAAAATAAAATGGAAGATTCCTGTAACAGCAAACTCCGAATCCAACTTGGAATACACAATCAGGTATAAACGTTGGTAAATTATTTTTTAATTTTTTGTATATTTTAAGTTATAAACTATTTTCTATATATCAAAAATTGAAACTGTTAATTTTAAATGTTCAATTAAACATCAAAAACCCCAACCCAGGCTTTTTTCAGATTTTCATCCCCGAAGAAAAAAGGGTAACTTAATCTTTCAAGCTCTCTCAATAAATTATCCAACCCGTGCACTTTTACAAGTTCAAGAAGCGATTTTATTTCTCCCTCTTCACCAATTTTTTTGAAAATTAGATAATAAGAATAAAATTCAAGGTATTCTTCTTTAGAAACACTCTCAGTTTTGTAAATCTTCTTTGAAATTTTCTCAAGAAAAAACCTGTGCATATCCTGTTTAAATCCGTACTTAACTGCTTTCAAATCAGCAAAAAAATTCTGCACAAATTCAACAAGTTTTGGGACTTCAAGTTTATCCTTAATTTCCTGATTCACTTTTTCTTTTTCATCAATTAACATAAAAACGAACCTTGCAAAATACCCGTTGAATAAAAATTTGTGTTCGAGAATCCTGTTTTCAGGATTAATTATAATTTCCATATTTTCGTCTGCTTCCCCTCCAAGGAAATCCGTCTTGTAGCTGGTAGATATTTTTATGTGATTAAATCTAAGAGGATAATCCGCCTTTGAAAAAAGATTTTTCACAGCAATATTTAATTGTTCATTTTCTATATCCAGAAGTAGTTTAGTCATAATTATATATAATTATAGTGATTATATAATCATTTGAATAAAATTAAATAAACATTCTGTTTAACTTTAGTTATCAGGATAAAATCAAACAATCCTCAATTAAAAAAATAAGTTTTAATATTTAAATAATTCCTAATTTAACCCCAATATCCCCCGCAGAGAATTCAGAGTTTAGTTTTAATATTGCTCTCTTTGCTCCTTTTCTTGTAATCAATATATTTACTTTATCTAACTTTACCTTAAATTCCTCTTCAAAACATTCCTTAACATCTTCTCTCCAGATATTCAGTCCTTTTAACTGGAATACTAACTTATTTTCATCTTCGATTAATCTTACTGCTTTTTCTGAAGTAACAGGATAATCAACTAAGTCCCAAAAATTAATTTCTCCTATCATACTAATTTATTTGCCTGCTCAACAGCGGATTTTGTCCATAAAGTAAGTCTTCCCGGCATTGTCCCCGGAGCAAGTTTTTCAACATTTAATTCACTAACAAGAGACACCTCAACACCTTCTATATTTCTTGCTGCCTTCTGCAATTCGCATTTATCAGCCACAACTATCAAAGTGGATTTCTTTTTTTTGTATTTCCTTCCCCTGGTCTTTCCTCTTCCAGCCCTGACTTTTTTCTCTTTTGCTCTTTCAAGTTCTTTTTCAAGACCTAATAAAGTTAAAACAGAAAATACCTCTTTAGTTTTCTGTATGCCTGAAAAATCATCTGAGATTATCAAAGGAACCTCCTTCAAATCCTCAATTTTATGACCTCTCTTTAAGATTAATTCTTTATTCACTGAAGCTGAAATAGCTGAATAGAGAGCTAGTTTCTTCTCCTTTTTATTCATATCTTTTGCAAAATTCCTTTCCGCTTTCGGAGGATGAGCCTTTCTGCCCTTTATTACCTGAGGAGCTTCTCTTGCTCTAAATAACATAGGTCCCTGACCGTGAATCCTTGGCAATCTTGCCATTTCTCTTCCGGCCATTCTTGCGTGAGTATAAGCTGTAGAATTGCCGTGATAATGCGCGCTTGTCCTTAACCCAGCAAGCTTATCGGCTCCGTATTTCTGCCTTCTGTTTGCCTGTGAGATAACAACTGCTTTTTTTATTAAATCTTCTCTTAAAGGGTAGCTAAACACTTTACCTAATTGCACAGTTCCCTGTTTTTCACCTTTCATAGAATATACTTCTACCATAACTTTCTTAAATAAATTTTAAAATAACCGTTCTATCAGAAATTATTGCGAAAAGTTCTATTTGTATAAACCTAAGGATTATTATGAGTAATCAATCTTTTAGAGGGTTTTCACCCCATTTAATAAATTACGCGCATTATCTTAAAAGTTCCCTTATTTTGATAGTTTTGGTGATTTTGCTCACAGGTCCTATAATTATAGCTGCTCCCGTAGTATACCTCACAGAAACAATTAATGCAGAATTTGACTATAATGGGACACTAATTAATCAGGAAAATCGGGGTTTTGTTGAGGTGGAATTGTTCAATACTGAAGATGTATTGCAAAATATTATAATCACCTTAAGAAATACAACTAAAACAAATCTGACCAGTAATGAAACCTATGCAGCAGTTGCAGCTTCTCCTTCTGCTGGGGATAAGACAAGAATATATATGGATACAGATGAAGGAAATGGAACAATCTACTATAACTTTACCGACGACACTATTGTAAATATAAGTATTAATTACTGGAATGAAGTTGGAGGGAAAGACCTTACTCCGGAAAACAACACAATATACTTTGAAGTTTTCCTAAACGCAAGTGAAAATCTAAACAATATCAAATTTAATCTAAATGTAAACCGAGACACTTTAATCACAAGCGATTCTATGAATATTTTAGCCGTGGATGCGGACTCAGGGATAGTTTCCTTAATAAACAGCGATTTTGATGGTTTTAATGATATTATACAATGGACTGGGGACCTAAACACAAATACAAGAATAAATTTTACCAGCACAATAATCCCCGATGTAAATTATCCAAGAAATCAGCTAAGAGTTGATATTGACTCGCATGAAAGTTCTCTTAATTATTCCCAATTGGAAACAACTTTTACAGGAACATATATTTTTGATAGATTTGCAAAAGGTCCGGTAAGACAGGGTTTACGTATAATGGCAGAAGAAACAAACTGGACAATTATGGGTTTTATAAAAAATATAGCAAGTGGTATTAATTATACGGTACACAACTCAAATATATATAAAATACTTGACAATGGCTCGCTTGAAAACACTTCAGTATTATCCAACTCAACAGAAGAAATACTTTATCCCGGCAATCTAACAACAACACATCTTAATTGTAATGACGATTACACCCAATGCACAGGCATATATGATACGGGAATTGTAGTAAATACCATAGAAAAACCAACCGCACCAAATATATATTATGCACCATCATTCAACTGGAGTATTAACTGGGACAGCTCAAATAGATCAAGAATTATTAAAGTAAGTGTAAATCTGCCGACTTTTTACCAGATGGAAGTTGAACTTGATAAAAGAATAAATCTTATCTACAACGATGAAACTGGAAGTCTTCTCAGTATTGAAGAAGAAATAAAACATCTCGGACATGCAATTCTGCAACTTGAAAATATTAGCATTAATATTACTGGATTGGCTGGTTGGAATAATTCAACACTGGAAATTTTTTATGTAAACAACACAAATGAAACAAAAATAACTGACTACACCTCCTCACGAATTGGAGACACCATATTCATAAATATATCTTCAATGACCTCTGAAAAAATTCAGGTAAATGAATTTATTCTTATAAAATATAATCTCTCCCGCGGTCCAGAAAACTTAAACGTAAATTATCCTTTTGGTCTGAATACAATAATCACAACAAAAAGCGGAACTCCTGTGGAAAAGAGTCTAACTGATTCTATTAATATCCCTGGAATTGGTGAAGAAGGTGATGAAGACGAGGATGGCAATGGGGGAAGCGGAGGTGATATGCCAGAAACAAAAGATTTTATAGATATTCTGAAAATTGAATCCACCAGCAAATTTATAACAAATTCGCTGATTAAAAATGATATTTCTTTTAAAATACTTGATACAGGAACCAAAGGAATACGAGATCCTATTTTTTTCATCTACATGCCTGAAAAATCAAATATCTATTCAGATCAAGTAGAAGTCTTCCTGCTAAGAAATAACAAAAAAGAGAAATTAAATGTTGAAATTAAAAAAATATATAACAAAACAATAGGCGGTAAAAGTTATACTGAATATACAGTTCAAAAAATAACCGGGTCCACAGAAACATTTATCCTCTATGACCAGGATATTATAACTATTAGCTACAGAGCATATATTCCTTTAGGCACCAGTGAAATAATAACCCGATTGTATGGACACAATTATTATGATGATATATATATGTTTGAAGATGCCATCACAAAAATGAGAAGAGAATACTGGAAACTTCAGAACCTTGAAATAAAACAAAGTGGATTTGAAACAAATAAAATATTTGTTGGAAAGCCTGTGGAATGGATTAAAACAATAGAAATTTACAACCCAAATGAAATGGCTGTAAAAGAAATGTATACCTCAAATATTCTGAGCGATAGATTGAACAGCAAAGTAAAAGAATCAAAAGAAGGAAACACTTATGATATCCCAATAGAAAATGAAGAAAAAGATTCTCTTGATTTTCTTATTGATATCAAAGGAAAAGAAAGAGTTATTTATTTTATTTTTGCAACAACTTCGCCAATACTTGAAACAAAAAGAGAAATAAATATTCTGGAAATAACAAATGCTTCAGTAAAATTAAATCTAAAAATAATGATAAAAAATTTAGGTAAATATGATTACGAGGAAAGTTATCTTAGATTGCCCATACAAAATATATTAGACTGCAACCTTAACTATTCTTATGTCAATGGTCAGACTGAAATAGAAATACTAAATATGAGTTCTTTTGAAGAAAAAACAATAGAACTCACCTATGAAGAAAAACCCCCGGTTCTTAAAATCTATCTTGACAAATCAGAATACAATAATGAAGAAAACATGAACCTCACAATTATTGTTGTGCAAGCAGATAAAAAAGGATATATTGAACTTGAGATTACAGGTCCAGAAAATAATCGCAATACTGTTTACGCTGATTTAATCCATCTTGATACAACAAATGAAAAAATCAATATTGAACTTCCTCTTAACGAATACCTGAAAGGCGATTATATTTTATCCGCATATTATAAATCAGATTTTCAACAAATTTTAATTGAAAAACTGGAGATATCTGTCTCTGGCGGAGAATATAAAGAAATACCCTGGATTTTATTTTTTATACTGACATTCTTAATTGCAGGTTTCGTGTATAATAAAAGATACAAGAAAAAAACACTTAAAGAAAAATTAAGTGAACTAAAATCAAAATTGTAAAAAGGGAAGAATTTATAATGCAAGAATATTTTAATTTTATTAATTTAGGTATCAGGATTGACTCAAACAAACACAAATTTTTAACAAAAATTAATTCTTCAGCTTATCATGAAACTGAGCTATTTTTACAAGTATATGCGGATTGCCATCTTCATATCGCTCATACTCTGACAAAAGTTTTATATAATATTCTTTCGCAGTTTCATAATTCCCAGAACTTATCAAAGTATCTATATAATTAATCAATCGGTTTATTTTTTCATCTTTGGTTAATGGTTCCTCTTCCTGCGTTGGTTTGGTTATATTGAGTTTATTAATTGATAAGTGTGATTTTCCCCGTCTGTAATCAGATTTTATTTCTGCGGGTTCACTTCCGCCAGATTCTAATTTAGCTTCAATTTTATCATCCACGGATTTTGACAAATCAATAAGCGCAACTTCAAAATCCAAAAACTTTTTCTCAATATATTCCTTATCCAAATTTACCTTTTCATAAACTTCATTTTGTTTCCGTTCTGTATCCCTATCCAATTTTTTATCAAGATATTCCTTAAATTCTGTTTTTAATAAATCCACTCTGGCCGTTAATTCTTTATCTTTTTGATCTTTATAGACCTGCAAATTATTTACTTTATTTGTAATTTCTTCCAGCTGATTCTTGTGTGAATTTTTTAAAGCCTGCAACTCTGAAACATTGTTATCCACCTTTGTGTTCAACTCCAGACTTATTGTATTTAAATTATCAATCACTTTGAAATCCACCATCCCTTCAAGATTATCCAATGCGTCTATTTTATCTGAAAGTTCCAAAAATTTATTGTTAGGTATATTGCCTGGCATATTATCAAGATTATCCAATCGGTTATTTATTGGTATCAGTAAATCAGTTATCTTCAATTTATTTAGATTAATTAAAACCTCGGTTTTTTTATTCAAATCAAGTTCAACTTTTTTCCTAAGCGATTCCAATTCTGCGTTTGAATTTTCCTTTAAATTATCAATCTTTTTATTAATCTCTGATAATTTTGAATTAACTAATTCGTCTGCTTTTATATCTGTTCCTTTAGTAAATTCTGAAGTGGCTGATTTTAATTCATTTATTTGATTATTAATTTTGGATTGTTCTTCGGTTAAAGAACTTAACTTGGAATTAAAATCTTCAAAGTTACCTCCGGGATTGCCTGCCAGTTCACTTATCTTTTTGTCAAATTCTGATAATTTAGAATTATATTCTAGGAATTTGTTCTCCATATCTGATTTAATCGGTCCAATAGTTGAATGTTCTTTTTCAGCAAAAGATATTTTATTTTTAACCTCATTCAAATCCGATTTATAATTATCAAGTTCTCCTATTGTTGCGGAAATCTCAGATAATTTTTCCTTAACGCTTTCTTCTGTTTTCTTATCTATCTTTGCATTAATATCAGACAACTGGCGATTATATTCCGTAAGTTTATCATTTAAATCAGATTTAATTATTTTGGGTAAATCCTCTTTTAATTCAGGCAGCTCCATTACCTTACCTCTTATAAGCTCTTTGAGAACTTCCACATCAGTTTTTGTGCCTCCGGAGATCTTCCTGTTAACTTCCCCCACTATATCCGCAAGGTCTCCTATCTTGCTATTGGTGTCAAATTTAAACTCCACCATCTTCCCTTCATACGCATTCTTTAATTTCTCCATATTTTCTTTTGAAGAAGATTCCTCCACCTTAAGAGACAACCTATCAACAGTTCTCAACAACTCCTTCATTGAATCCTCATTCACCTCTATTTTTGAAAGATATGTTCTCATCTTGTTATAAGTTTCCTTTAATTCATAAAATAAAGAATCAACCTTTCCTGCATTTTTCTCTGTTTTTGTCTTCAATTCTTCCACTAAATTTATTTTTTTATTTAATTCCTCCGTGATACCAACAACATCTTTGAGTCCTTTTATTTGTTCCACAGAAGAAAAGATATCCGCAAATTTTCTTGAAATTATTGAAACCTTATCATTAAGAGATTCCACAACCGCAGTATTCTTTTCAATTTTTGCATCTTTCTTTTCAAGATTCTTAAAAATATCATCAAGCTCCAACTCTTTTGCAACTTCAGAAATCTTATCAAAATTTTTTTCTAATTTATTATAACTCCTATCCCTCTCTATTAAAGATGATCTTAACTCACCTATTTTCTCAATTACGCTGCTTATCTTTTCATTTGTCTCTGGTCTTGTGCTTTCAAGTATTTCCACTCGACCACCAAGTCTCTCAAGTTTTAGTATTGCATCCTGTAAAGGACCTTCAACATTCTGGGATTTTGGAATAAAAGATACCACTTCTTTCTTTTTGAAAAAACCAAACCTCTTCTTTTTTACAGCATCCTCTTTTTTTTCAATATCCCTAAATTCTTCACCCGTCATTACATTTCCTTCATCTTCTACCATAATCAGACTTTCTCAAGCGATTTCTCAAGAGAAGTTATATAGATTTCAACCATCCTGAAATTTCCGGTCTTAAGTTTTTTCATAGCAAGTTTAAAATCAAGTTCATAATCCTCTGTGTATATCTTGCGTTCTTTCAAACCCTTTATCTTGGATTCAATGAGTTTTAATTTCTCGATATTGGTTTTATATAAACTCAACTCAGCTTCAGTAATTTTATGCGGATCGTGCTTTGTTGGTCTAAACTCAACAAAGAAAGGTTTACCATCGTTATATTTTGGATACTGCATTAATCCTGCGCCAACACCCATCCTAGTAATCCTCTGTGAATATTGCTCTCCATATTTTGTCTTTACTTTTTCTATATCCACTAAAGATTTTGTATTTAATTGAATCTCTGTAAGAACATTACCGGATATTGCTGATTTAAAGTCCGCCAATACCTGAGAACACATTATAATTCCAATGCCCCATTTCCTGAATTCCCTTGCTGCTTTTTCAAGAGCAACATAACCTCCAGTCCCACCATATTTTTCAAGTAACCTGTGAACTTCATCAAAAACAAGCAATAGTTTTAAATCAGAGGATTCTTCCCAGGTCTCTCCGAAGATGGATTTAATAATGTGATCAACGGCTTTATCATATTCTCCGGGTTTTAATTTATTCAAACAAAATATTGTTATTTCTCCGGGATTTATAAATTCTTTTATTTTTAATTCAAAGTCGGGTTTTTCAACATCATAAATTAATCCTGGATAAGATTTTATATCAAAATCACTCATATCAAATTCCTTATATCTTCTGGTAAGATTTGTGTCTTTGCACGCTTTCACAAAACCAGTCCATTGGGCTGTTGGGTCAAAAACAATTACAGGAACATTTTTGTCAAGAGCTTCTTCAGCAATCACTGAAGCGGATACAGATTTCCCTGCTCCAGTCGCCCCAGCGGATATTAAATGGGTTGTCAAATCCTTAGGGTCATAATAACAATAATTATTAGTTCCAGCAAATTTACCAATTTTAAATCCCTCCCTTGGAACTTTTCTATAATCTAAAGGATATAAATATCTTTCTTCTTTTTCCTTTTCTTTTTTCCAGATAATATAATAACGCCATATATAAGTCCCGCCTACGGTTATACCCATCAATAACGCAATTAAAATTAGCCCAACCATCCAGGGTGTTTCAAACAAAGGTCTGACCACTTCAAATGTTTCTACATCCATAATCCCTCTATCATAATATATTGCCCAAACTTCTAAATTATAGTAGCCTTTTTCAGTAATATTTAATGATATGCTCTCCCTTAGAATCTTTGTGGTTTCAAGAACAACACTTGTATTTACCTCCCTAATTATTTTTCCTGTTTTCTGCTCTTTTATTATATAAGTTAAATTTATTGGCAGGGTCTTCTTTTCCCCAAGATTAATCAACTTAACTAAGAATTCAAGATTATCCCCTGGGTTTATTTCCTTTGTTGCAAGTTCCAGTTCAACAGAAAATACTGCTGTTGCTTTTTCAAGAACTGTTATTGAAATGGGGATATTCTTTGCCTGCGCTCCTGCCCTAAGCTCAATATTTCCTGAATATATCCCAGTGCTCTGATTCATAGGGATTGTAAGATATAAATCCAATTCTTCTGTGTCTCCGGGTTGTATGACTTTCCTTGTAGAACTTAAACTCAATAATTCCTTTAGAGTGCCTGTAACAACCAAACCAACATCAACATCTCCACTCATTCTGCTCTTCAAAGAAAGCTGATAGGTTCTTGAATCTCCCTGAAATATTCTTACATTTGCAAGATTTGTGTCCACAATTAAAGGGAAATCGTCCAAAGGACAATCCTGCGGACAGTTCTGATAATTCTCTCCAACTTCGCAAACACCATCTCCGCAAGTTGAAAGTTCCAAATCCACGGTGGTGCTTCCGCCAGTGCTTCCGCTAGGTGAACTTGGGCTTGGAGGGATAATTGGAGGGTCACCATAACCGCTGCAATCTATCAAGTCATTACCTGAAGAATAACAAGCCTCCGCAACAAAAAAAGCCGACAAATCAGAAACAGAAAAACTAATAATATTGCCTTCGGGAGCTATTGATCTATTTACATATTCAAATGAAGAATCACAGGTCTGACTTGAATAACTCCAGTTATGGCAAGCAATAACCTCAAGATTATCTCTCTGAATACTAAACCCTGAATTTAAAGCATTTTGCAACGCAGCCTCAAAATCAATTTCAAATTCCGCGGAATCTGTTAAATTTGTATCAATAACAATTCCAATAATAGGATAACGCGCTGTGGCTAAATCCTCAGAAGTTAAATGAGTGCAGGTATGGTTTGAATAATAATCAAACTTAAAAGGATTATTTAGGTTATTGGAATTATTAAAATCCGCATCATGCAATACTATTTCCTGACCAAACATATCAATTTTTATATCATACTTTCTCTTGTGCAATGTCCAGTTATAAATCTCGCTGGATTCTGTGGTATTTTCGTGCATTTTGTAAGCTTCATCCAAATCAGACCCTTCCCTATAAAAAGTAAAGTTTGCGTCTATAGGGGTTCCATCCGGATCTGTTAAATTTCCGCTGACCTGCACCGGAATATAAATATCAAACCATCCTGTCTTATTGCTCTCAGCATTACCTATAGTCGTATCATTTGCATAAACAATTATATCATAATCTCCGGTATACTCCGGTCTTGAAAAATTAAAAACAAAATTTCTCTTATCAAATTCATTTTCAGCTGATAAATAAGTTTCCGAATAATTATTAGAATTTAAATTCCAGTATTCTCCGGTGTTGGTGTGGGTTACTTTAGCGCTCACAGAACTTATATTTTTGTTGTCGGTTATATTTACTTCAAAAATTATATAATCCTGCGTATAAGTATTATTGTTAATAAAATCTGCGGTTATGTTTGAAAACCATGGGGAAATGGAATCCTTATAAATAATTGAATCTTCTTCTAAATCTGATAAAACAATATTATTCACGGTATAAGTTCCAGTAACCTCCAAATCATTCCTAAGGATATTATTTGTAATATTTGGGGCTGTGCAATTAATATTCCACAATTCGTTGCCTGAATGATATGAATAATTGATGATAGGACAATATTCTCCCCCAACTAAAACAATCCAACTCATATTCTCACCCACAGAATCGCTTCCGGACAAAGCAGTTACATTAATTTCCAAAGTATCGTTTATTTCAATATTTCCAACAGGGAATGTCCCATTTGGGCTGATGATATCTACCGTAAAATTTATTATTTCAAAAAATATTGAAATATTTATAAATTCAGGCACACCCGAATCCAGATTCTCAACTTTAAGAGTATAATTATAGGTTCCTATGGCATCTGGGTCAACACTGGTATTATAAAATACTTCAATAATCCTTTCTGTGTTATTTGTTACTGTAATCAAAATCTGTGTTGCCTTGTGAGTATCATTCAGAGTTAAATATTCTGTGGTGGTTCCTGAATTACGGGTAATTGATAAATTAAAATCAAAATTTTCATCTTTTATATTATCAATCACCACTTCACCCAATTTATTTACCTCTGCTTTTAGACCAACGGTTTTATTCAATATTAATGGTGTTGCATCCCAATCAAGAGGGGTTATCTCCAAAGTAAAAGGCAATCTTCTTAAACAATCAGAGCAATCACTGGTATTTAAAGTAATATTTAAATCATAAGAACCTATCCATGAAGTATCCAGGGTTGAAGCATTTACTGTCATAAATATTGTTTCTTCTCCGCCGAGCTCTAAATTAAAAGTATTGTTGCTGAAAGTTGTCAAATCTATAAAAGTTGATGAATTTTCTCCAGTCAGGTTTATAATCACATTTGTTAAATTTACATTTCCGTAATTCAATATCGTGAAATTTGTTGTTCTGTCTGAAGTAATTGGAACAGAAAGAGAAAGATTATCTTCAACAAATTCAAGTTGTGGGTTTGATTCAATAAAAATGGTTATATTTTTATTAACAGTATCATAAGTAGCATCCCCGTTTTGCCAGGTAATATTAAACCAAATTGTGCGATTTCCAACATCCGCTTCTGAAGTTATGGTGATATTAAACAACTTGGTGCAATTGTCTCCAATTTGGATTGGGTCGCAAACCAGTTCTGGGAGATATACCCCGGAAATAGAAGAAATATTTATAACTGGATCATACATGTCTCCGGACCCATTATTTATCAAAACAAAAGTCATATTTTGCGTAACATTGTGGATTATGGTAATATTTAATGCCTCGAGATATTCGGGGGTTATATTTAATTCCGCAGTGGTATTGGTGCCTAATACAGTAGCCTCAACCAACCTGCCAGAAGTTCCTGTAGCATTATAAAAAATATCTGATTGGTCGGTTATATTGCAGGAAAAACGGTATGTGCCATCTCCATATATCTGCGATTCCTTAATAGCCATTCCCTGAGAATTTGTTGTGTTGTTTCCTATAAACAAAGGAGTTGAATTATAAAAATCAACAGAATAATCAACAATTCCGCTGGATGTATAATTATCCGCCACCACGCACTGCAAAGCTAAACTTGCGTTTACCATGCACCTATACTGCCAAATGCCTGTGGTTGAATTAAGAGTGCAGAACTCAGAATTTATTGTCAGATTTTTCACATAAGAGAATCCAGTTAAATTAAAATATCTTATTTCCAAATCAGAATCATAATACAGTTTTTCCGCCTCAGCAATTATTTTCCTTCTACCAACATCTTCTGTTCCTTCCAACAAATAAGTGTCATTTATATTGCTGCTGATTTCTTTTCTGTGAGTTAAATTTAATTGTGTTTGAACTCCTGAATGAAAATCCACGCAAGCCCCAGCATCATCAACAAAGCAGATATAATTTATTTGGGCATAAGTTTTTGATGCGGGAGTGCCTCCATCACCATCATCTCTAAGAAAAATGGAAATATTTTCAGCCGAAGAAAATGAAGAATCTTCGCAGGTTACTACATCCCAAGGTTGCTCCGAAGGAACATAAGGTCCATAAGGATGATTCCAAGGAGTTAAATCACAAACAACATTACCTATTTTTAAACTAAAATTTCCTACAAAAGATTCACTTAGATAAAATTCTCCCCAAGCTTTGTAACTTATATTTATTTTATCTGTCTTTGTGATATTTAAAAGATACTGAAACACTTCTAAAGAATTATGGTCCGCAGATAAATCCGCAAAATAGGTTTCATTTTCAAGAGAAACCTTTGCAGTGCAATCACCAGATAAGGAAACATCCCACAAAGAGAAATCACCTGAATCAAAACCCGCATTCAGAATATTATATTCCACATCATTCATTGAGGGATTGCTGTCTTTTAAATTTATCTCCAATACTTTGCTGGTATTTGCAGTTAGGTTTATTAAAAATACAAGTTCAGTCAAATTATCCATATACACACGACTATTATTTAATTCCAGTTTTCCTGCTGAAGTCCATGGATATATTGAAAAAGATATTGTTGCTCCCTCCATCTGAAGATAAGTATTATTTAATTTCCAGTCAATAAATTCAAAATCGCTGTCCGCAAAAAAACTTCCATTTAAGATTATTGGATAATTTGTTCGGTTTATCCCCGAAGTGTCTTCAATAGTAACATTGAGATTGTATTTATTTACAAGATGCCAGTTCACATTTGCGCCATCAACACTTTGACCGCAATTATCTTCCACTGAAGAATTGATACTTAAATTTTGTCCTTTATAATAACTCCCGCTTTCTAAAGGCGACAAGATTGTTAAATTTAACCTTCCTAGCAATAATACTGATCTGTTGGTTTGGTTGTCAGAGATATTATAATAATTATCCACTCCGGTTTTATTAATCACTACTATCAAAGTTCTTTGTCCAACCTCAAAACTGCCAGAATTATTATAATCCAAAGAACATCCTCCTGAAGTATTTGTTGAGCTATTTCCAATAGGGGTTGAAGTATTATCCATATAAAAAGAACAATTATAACCAGCTTCATTTACAGGCAGCCCATACAAATTTAATAATCCTGCATGAAAAGTTGTGGGTTCATTTTTGTAAAAAGAAAAATTAACCGGGTTTGTTATTTCAGGGTGAATGCTTCCCCTTATCGTAATATTTAGTTCTGTTGAATTTCCTTCAGTATAATGAGCATCATTGAATATGCCTATTTTCCAATTTGAATGTCCTAAATTAAAACTCTGGTCTGGGGTAAAATTAAAATTGCAGAATCCCGTGGCGTTTGATTGCGTATAATTTGCAAAAACACCCCCAACCCATAAAGAACAATTTGCTCCTTCGACATCATCTGAAGAATTCGTGTCATTAACAAAAACAGAAAGAACTAAGGAATCATTCCTAAAAACAAGTGAATCATTCCCTGAACATCCAAGGGATTCGTTATAAACTACAGAAATATCATGCTTAAGAACATTAAAATTTGTGATTGTTGTATTGGTCGCGCTATGGAATTTCTGGGAAAGATCGCTTTGGTTGCAATCAAAATACTCAAATAAAAATCTGCTGGTTCCTGTCCAGTTTTTATCTGAAGTCAAATTAAATTCCATATTCCCATTGCTTACGCTAGCCACACCTTTATTTGTCCAGTTTCCTGTCTGATTTTCAAAAACCCAAAGGGTCAAATTAATTATATCGCTATCAACATCAGACACATCAACTGAAAAAGTAAAATTAGCGCTCCAGATTTCTGAAGAAGGCGTAATATCCAGGTTAGTAAGATTGGGTTTAAGATTATAAGAACCCCCGGCTATATATTCCCTAGATGAAGATAAACTTAGTTGTTTCCATTTAAAATACATATCAGACCCAACAGTTTCTTTGCACACATAGAAAATATCTCCTGAACAGTCTATTTGAGTATAAGTTGGACTTGCAGTATCACAATTGCTTTGTTCATTTTCAGGTGTGAGATTGCATTCACCAGATTTCAAAAATTCTTCACCATCAATCTCAGAATCATTTACAGACCACCAGGCTGTTGCATTTGTAAAAGTCCCGTTTGTTGCATTAAATGTCAAATTTATCCATTTATTGTAATCATCTAAATCACTGGTGGAATAATATTCTGTGGTATTGAAGATACTTAAAGGTGTGGCATTCTGCATTGTATTATCCCATAAAAATAATTGAAGTGATGGATTAATTAGTTCTCCTCCAATCAAATGAATTGGGTTTGAAGAAATATTACAGAGTTTTTTTCCATTTACAGTTGCAGTGCTGTAAGAACTTAAATTAAAATCACAAGTTGTTGCGCTTTGGTTTACAGTAATATAATTAATAGTAATATTTTCCGCGGGAATTCCCTCAAAATTAACCGCATAAACGCCGTAACCAACTTCTTCATTGATTTCAATATTGTTTGTCCTTGACCAGTTTGGAATTGCGCTTCCGTTGTGATAAATTATATTGGTTGTGTTATAGCTATAAGTGACATTAAGATTTGAAATATTTAATTTTCCTTTAAAAATAGAATTAAACACCAAAGGAACCTGACAGTTATTATCCGCATCAGGTGAACAAATATTTATTAAATAATTATTTATTGCTGATACTAAATTTCCGCCTGTTGCGATTTTAGAATTTCTTAATTTTTCTTCTGTGCAATTCCAGTCTTTTGTTGAATCACCTCCAATATCTATACTGAGGTTTGTTGGGAAATAATCAAAATTGAATGTATAAACATAACCTCCTGCTCCTCCTGCAGCAACTTCATTCCCCGCATCACTATTTAAATCACCTATAGCTACAGTATACACCACATTATCTGCAAGAAACTCCGCTATTAAATCTCCAGTATTATTAAAAATATATACCTTCTTATCAGTAGAACCCGCAATTATTTCATTGCCTTGATAATCACTAGTAAGTTCTCCAATTTTAACACTATTTATAGAACCCCCGGCAGTGTAATTCTTAATCTCTGCTCCAGTTGAATTCAATATAATTATTTTACTGCTTCCAGTGCCAAGTACTATTTCGTCTCTTAAACTAGAAGAAATATTTCCAACATCCAAAGTATTTATTTCTCCTGTAATGGTGAAACTATCAACAATTATTCCTGTTGAATTTAATACATAAATCCAACCATCGCTGCACCCAACCACAATTTCATCCCCAGAATCAGAAGTTATATCGCCAATCGCCAATTGATTTAAATTATTGATAGTGATATTCCACAACAAATTGTTTGTTGAATTAAACAAAAATACCTTATTATTTGAACCTGCAATAATTTCATTCCCAGCATCAACATGAACATCGGCTATTTTAACTGAATTAACGTCAGAATTTGTATCATTCTTCCAAATTTCCAGCCCATCAGAATCCAATAAATAAATATAATTATCTTCAGAACCAACAACAATTTCCTCTCCAGAATCCGAAGTAACATTTCCAATATCTGTTGAATATATTATCTGACTGGAAGCTAAAGTTACATTCCACATTACTGAACCATTCTCTCCAGATAATAATTTTACCTTGCCATCTGTCTCTTTTGTTCCAATAGAAATTTCATTATTGGAATCAATTGTGACATTGCCAATAGAGATTCCCCTAATTTCATTTATACTGACCTGTTGTTTATAAATCGTAGTCAATTTACCAGTAAGATTCATACTTATATTCTGCACAGTTGCATTTTTCGGTATTAATAAATAATAAGTTTGATTTCCCCCGCTTTCATTAAAATCAAACTCCTGAGTCATATTTGAATCGCCAAATTTAGTCAAAGTATAATTAAAAACCGTATTGTTAAAATCAAGAACAAAAGTTTCCTGAACCCCCAAAAATCCAAGAACTAAATTTGCTGAATTTAGAAACAAGAAAGGCAAACTTAATACAGAAACTATAGCAAGAATAAAAACAAATAATCTTTTCCCCATAACTTATCTATAGTTTATAATTATTGAGCTATTTGGTACTTATAGGGGTCTATGACAAAAAATACTGGAGAATTATATTTTATAATTTCCAAAATTATCTTTAAAATATTCAACAATCAATGAAAAAAATATAAATTGATTGATATTATTTTTTATCCTCTTTTGGTTTCTCTTTTTTAACTTCTGAGCCGAGATTTGAAATATTTCTTAATTCGCCAACAGAATCCCTAAGCTCCCTGATTGTTTTTGTCAATATTAATTCCTCATCATCAAATTTTCTTAGAATACCTCTCACTTCCCTGAATTCATATTCAAGAATTAAAAGATAAACAGTAATTATTGCGGAAAGAAAAAGCAACAGTTCTGTAACAGGAAGATTTACTCCAAAAAGATATACATCTCCGGTTATGTCCATTATTTAGTTTGACTTTTTTTTATTATAAATAATCTCTTCAAACTGAAATAAAGAACCATTATTATAAAAAACACCGCAAGATAACCTAAAAGATTACCATAACTAGTTGCTGCTCCGGTAATATAGAAATTTCCTGTTCCTGTTGCCAAAGTGGCTAAATCAGACCTTAATCTGGATTCTGCAAGGTACATCCCTGTTGGCGCACCAACTGGAACCTTGAAACTCTCCGATACAGTTGTTTTATCTATAGGTTCGAGTCTTTTTAAATCCTGGATATTTGAATAAACTAAATCCATATTTGAAGTATAAATGTCTGTTTCAAGATAAGGATAAGCTAATTCATCACCTCCGTGGATTACAAGAATATCCAGATTAACTGTGGCATCAAGACTGTATCTCTCTTTATCCGGAGTAATTATTATTTTTGGATATCCTTGTTTGTATCTAAGGATAATCTCTTTCAACTCCTTTGCCCCAAATTTATCAATTAAGATTGTGGTTGCTCCTTTTCCTCCTGTGTAAGACAGAACATTTCCAAAAGAATCTTTGACTTCCAACATATTGTCTCTTGAGATTGGCAGGTGGATTGCAACATTTTCATAATCTTCTTCAGCAAGGTTTCTTAGGAAAATAGACATTTTTAATTCAACCATCTTAGCTTCAAGTTTATTTATAACCTCAACATCCCTATCTGTTTCCAGAATAGGCGGCGTTAAAACCCTAATCTCATAGCTCCTTGATTCCAATAGATTTAACCTTGCTTTCCAGGTCATCAATCTCTTCCCATCCTTATTCAAAAACCTGATTTCTTCCTTTGATTTTATTATTCCCCCTTCGGTCAGGTATTCAACATACCCATCAGTGGCATCTTTAAACACTTCTATCTCCATATCAGCTTCAATTATTCTTGAATTTGGGTTATAAACTTCAAAATCTTTTACCCAACTAACTTGCTTACCAATTGTAATTGTTCTTGCGGTGAGGAAATCCGTCTGGGTTATTATTGGTTCAATCATTGGATTTGGGACAGTCACTCTCACCCTTCCAATCGCTCTGGATCTTATCTCGCTTCCAAACACCGGGTCGAAACCAGCGATTTCCATTGGCATTTCATATAAACCAGAATTTGTTATGTTAATTTGGTAACTTACTTTCACGCCTTCATCATCACTCAAATTCCACCCATTGCCTCCATCTGAAGAATATTCGCAGGCCTGAACTGAAACCCCGTTTGACAAAGTCACATTCCCTAAATCAGTAGCGGTTACATTTGTATCAGGCACCCAATTAGTCCCACCATCTGAAGTACTATAAAAATTTATATAAGTAGTATTGCAAGAGAAATTTGTTCCCAAAGGCACATAATCCACAAATTTAATTCCTGAAATTGCTCCACCGCCTACTTTAACCACTAAAGACCCATTCACCAAAGTTGGATATGCTGAATCAGGCACCCATAAATCTTTGTAACCTTCCAAAGTTCTACCGGAAACAGTTAAAGTTTGTGCATCAAAATCCTTAGTTAAAGGAGTTCCGGTCTCAGAAATTAAAGTTACATTTCCTGTGGAATTAAACCCATCAGATGAACCCAAATCACTTCCTGTTGTTAAATCATAAATTAAAGTCACATTCTCGCCAACCAAAAGATTGTGGGGGGCATCAGTCTGGGATAAATCTATAATAGTCAAATTTACAAGCCCAGGCGAACTCCCGTCAGGTTGGGTAATATTAATAGTTACTGTGGTATTTCCGGTTAGGTCTGTTCTTGAACCCCCGGAATCAAAATAAACCCTTGCATTTGAAGCAATTAAATAAGTCTTGGCAGCGCCAGTTGTAGTGCTGTTTGGAATATCTGAAAAAATTATCACTCCTGAAACTGGCGCATTATTATTCCCTATATATTCTGCTGTGTCGGTTACATTGTAAGTAGTGCTTGAAGAAGGAGCTAAATAACCATCCAACGTTATATGTGGATCAATATCCAGTTTATATAAAGTTGGTAAATCCAGAGTTGTATTTATATAAGTAATATAATAACGATAAGTCTCATTCCAATGCACATACCAGTCAAAAGAAGACGCAATATAAGGTTTAGGTCCATTCCAATTATATCTTGAACCATTACTTGAAAGAGTATCTGTAGTATATAAATTATTGGCTGTGGATGCTGCTGTAAAATTGGTTTGTGAAAAAGTTCCGCTCTGCAACAAATCATCCACATCTGAGATATTGTAAGAACTTGCATTATAAAGGGCCCAACTAGAAATATTGTAAGTTAAAACATCACCCTCAACACCGGCATCTACCGCCAAAACTTTTATAAACCCACGGGTACCCCAAGTAGTGCCACTCTCACTCACAAACATATCTATTCCCTGCCTAATTGGTCCCCTTGAATACGCATAATCAATTGTCATTCCTGTCAGAGCTTTCTCAGAAGAATAATAATCTCCTCTTACTCCTTTATCCGACAAACCAGTATCTAAATTAAAAGCGGTCACCCCATTAGCAAAATTAGTGACTTCGGTTATATCCATATAAAAAGTAATTGAATCAGAACCCCCGCTGGCTGGAAGGTTTACACCTGTCCAAGTAATCGTGTCGCGGTATCCATCTGAATCAAAATCTGAAATAGAACCAGAACCATTGCTGCTATAAGTTATATTGCCTGCATCAGCACCGCCTAAAGTATCCACATCAAAACGAATTGTAATTGTAATATTATTTAAAACAGTAGTGGAAGGATTTGAAGCATTAATTGTGATGCTCATATTATTTGTTGTTCCGCAGGAAGCTATATTATCAGAATCATATAAATTTATTCCACCCTCGGCATTGGTATAACTTGTAACATTAAATTCTATTATAGAAACACTGGTATTGGTAATATTAAAATATCTCTGGTCTGGACCAAAGACTGAACTATTAACATAAAGATCTGTTTTAGCCCATATTGCTGAATAAGAAGAAGCTACTGATTTATAA
>JAUVLW010000024.1 GCA_030600555.1 Candidatus Aenigmatarchaeota archaeon | reverse complement strand
TTGAGAATAATTTACATCAAGATTCTCCACAGAATCTACAGACCCAACATACTCCCTAAATTTACTAAAGTTCCGGTCTAAATCTCCCTGAGTCTTATAGGCTTCATATTTTTCCAATTTAATAATCTCTGTAATTTTGTCCTGATTAACATTCATTTTATCCTCAAAAGAGATTTCAAACCGGGCTATTTCCTTTGCCAATTCTCCATCTATTGTTTCCTGTGATTCTGCCCTAGACAATAGATCTCTATATTTTTCCACTTCTCCCTCCAGAACTGTTAAGTCTTCCATTATATAATTATTAATAAATGATAATTTAAGTTTAACTAATATATGAAAAACAAAACAATTGATTGTCTTGTGGGTCTCTAGTATTTCTTGACTGTAAAATGAGTGATGAAAAAGGAAATCCTTTTAAAATGAAAATATTTTGTTAAATATCGGATAAAATAAATCAAATACAATCTATATTTAGATAATTATTAATATATTATATGAACATAAAATGCAAGTTGTGCGGGAAAACAATTAATTCCATGGACAATATGATGGGGGGATTTAAACTAAATATTGAATCAGACAATGAAATAGGCTCAAAATTGGCGGATATGAGCGAAAACCTTGTTGCGTTGATAAACCACCTAATGATTGCTCATCCTGAAAAAGCAATGGAACTCTATGGTGACTTAAGTTCAAAATTGTCCTCAATTTTTGAAATGTCAGAAGACGATGATCCTATGATTAAATAATCTTAATCAAAAATTGAGATTTAGGATGCAAAAGTTTCATAGAAATATATTTAGGGGTTATTAAGATTAAACTAAATATTTATTAAACCAATCAACAACAATCTTATACATTTTATTTCTATAGGGTCTCAATCCGTGATCACCCCCATCAATTATTGCTTTTTCTTTTGGGTCATTTGCATTTTGAAAGTAAGATTCCATATTAGCAACAGGCACTCTATAATCTTTTGAACCGTGAATAAATAAGATTGGACAATGAATATTTTTGATTGACTCCAGCAAATTATGATTTTCAAAATCTTTCCAGAATTGCGGTTTGATTTTTGTAATTACCCCATTAGGTTTTATTCTAGTTGAAATTCCATCCGGATTATAACCTTTACCAAACAATTCAGCCAATATTTCTTTTGAATTAACTATTGAACTCATCAAAACAATACATTTCACTTTTGGCTCTAAAGTTATTGCGGTTGCGGTTCCAAAAGACTGGCCTAAAATTCCAATTCTGGAATTATCAACTTTAGACTGTGATTGAACAAATTCAAGAATCTTTGATAAATCTGATTTTAATTTAGATAAAGAAGTCTCGCTATAATCACCATCGCTTTCACCGCATCCTGAAAAATCAAATCGATAAACTAAAAATCCTTCAGCGGAAAGATTCTTCGCAAATTCATTGAATCCTCCGTTTGTTTCTTCTTTATTAGAACCAAAACCATGAACTAAAATAGCTGTGGGATATTTACTTTTTTTGACTGAAGGGATTGTTTCGATTCCAACCAGTTTTTCATTAAATCCATTTATAGTCGAAACCTTTATTTCTTTCATAATAGGGTAATTATGATTATTAAAAAAGCGTCTATTGAAGAACTTGACAAACTGACAAAAATACTCATAGAATTTAAAGAAAATGTTAAAGAATTTGAGCAGGAAGAATTCAGAGTTTTCAAAAACAAAAAGAAACCCTATGAAACAATTAAAAATTCTGTGGAGAAAAAAATCACAAATGAAAAAAATCTGATTTTAATCGCCTATGAAGAAAAGGAAATTGTTGGGTTTATGACCGGCATTCTGCGGGAATTTAACCACCTTGTCTACGAACCATTTACTTATGGAGAAATTATGAATCTCTGGGTTAAAGAAGAATTCAGAAAAAATGGAATTTCTTCAGAGCTGAGAGATGAATTATTCAAGTGGTTCAAAGTCAATGAATGCAAATACATTCGACTGCAGATGCTTGATAGCAATCCTGCACTTGGGATTTATGAAAAATGGGGTTTCGAGCCAGTCCTAAAAATCATGAAAAAGAAACTGGAATAAATTTAGATTAACTGATACGCAAATGTGAATCTTATAAACTATACAGGTATTATTATGGAATTAACACGAGAAAATATAGAAGTGCCTATGGATGTTCCTCCTGAAAAAAGAGAAGAATACATTGACAATTATCTAGAGATAACAAAGTCAACAGGAAGACTCATGTTGTTCGCAGGAGACCAAAAAATAGAACATATGAATAAAGATTTCTGCGGAGAAAACATATCCCAGGATGACAATGAACCAGAACACATATTCAGGATAGCAAAGAACAGCACCATCGGAGTTTTTGCAACCCAGTTTGGATTGATGGCAAAATACGCGGGTTCTTACAAAGAAGTTCCTTATTTGGTAAAACTAAACTCAAAAACAAACCTGTTAAGCAAAGAATTATCAGACCCTTACAGCCGCCAGTTAGTTGAAGTAAAAGATGTGGTAGCGATGAAAAAAAATCACGGGTTGAAAATTCTAAGCGTTGGATACACAATCTATCTTGGAAGCGAATTCGAACACGAAATGCTTACCCAAGCCTCTAAAATAATATGCGAAGCTCACAAAAATGGTTTGGTTGTTGTGTTGTGGATTTACCCAAGAGGAAAATCTGTGGCAGATGAAAAAGACCCTCACCTCATAGCCGGAGCAACTGGTGTTGCCGCATGCCTTGGAGCTGACTTTGTAAAAATAAACTATCCAAAAAAAGAAGGCGAAAATTCAGCGGAGTTGTTGAAAGAAGCAACATCGGCGGCAGGAAGAACAAATGTTGTATGCGCAGGCGGTTCATCAGACGACCCAAGAGCATTTTTACAGCGTCTTTACGACCAGATACATATAGGAGGAGCAAAAGGAAATGCAACCGGAAGGAATATCCACCAGAAACATCTTGATGAAGCAGTTCGAATGTGCAATGCAATTTCAGCAATCACACTTGAAGACAAAACAGTTGATGAAGCAATGAGTATTTATAACAGGCAATAAATTTTGTTTTAATTTTTAGATTATTTGGTTTTATTCTTCTTCCACTTCAAAATTAATTCCATCATTCCTGTAAATCTCATTACCATATTCATCTTTAATTAATTTCACAGCGGATCTTCCACCACCATTGGGGTGTGTTCTATCCCAATAAACTATATGGAAACCGGATTCTTCACCTTCTTCAAGATAAAATTTATCATCATTTTCAAGATAAAAAAATTCATTACCAGGAGCAAATTTTAAAACAGAAGTCTCTGGTTCTCTACTTATTTGATATACTTTGATTACCTCACCTACATATTTTTTTAGTTCATCTAAAGGATATTTTGAATTCATTGGTTCTTCTCCTAAAACCGAGTCCACATTATGTCCAAAAAGATTATAGAATAACTTTGACGGATTTAGCGATTTTAAAGCCATTTCCATAGATTTATTATAACCAATAAACAATATATACTTATTTTTTCTGTTTATTTCTCCTTAAATAGAACAATAGAGCCAATTAAGGAATTTCCATTAAACCCAATGTGAAAAAATTAAATTCAAATAAGGAAATTATTATGGAAAATATATTCCCCGCTTCCTCTATACCTATTACTATTTCTGGTGTTTAAACTTCTTAAAGTTCTCACTAAAAAGAATAATTAACCCTGACAGAATTACTGCTGAAATTATAATATAAAATAGGAAAGTAACATTTTCCAATAAAGTATAATTCCATATTAGAACTGAACCTAAAAACAAAATTATTAATCCGGAAATAAGTTTTAGCCTTTTTATCCAGGTCTTTCCAAATTTCCTTTTCCCTAAGGTCACAGCAAAAATTGAAACTATTATCGCCATGGGAATTATATATACAATATTATAGAAAACCAAATAAAGGTAATATTGCATGTAAGGCAAAGAGTTTGAAGTTAAAATTTTTGTATAAGCTAATGGAATTCCAAAAGTGCATGCAATTGCAACAAGACTTACTGTACTTGCTATTATTGTTGTTCCTAAAATTAAAGCGGGGATGGATTTTGCTAAACTTAAATTTTTTACCAATTCATCGAGTTTTGATTTTTTACCTTTAGAAAGAGAAAGAGAAAATCCTTTTTGGAACAAAAAATAATCTTTTATATTTAATAGACCGGCAATAATGCAGATAATACCCGCAATTATAGTTAAAATAGCTATCTCTTTTCCCAGCACAAAAATATTAAGCAAAACCGCCATGAACAAAAAATAATACAAACCGAAAAAGAATATGAAAATACCGCCCACTATAAAAATCTTTTTTCTTGATCCTGCCAAACCTAATAAAGCCGCTAAAAGAAAAAACAAAACAAAAAATCCGCAAGGATTAGTAACTCCGTCAACTAAAGCCAAGAATATAGTGAGAATTGGTAAAGAAAATTCGCCCGTTTCTATTTTTCCAATAAAAGGAAGTTCAATGAATTGTTCCTTTGAAATTTCTTCTTCTCCATTTTCTTCTTTTCCTAATTCTATTGGTTCAGTTTCACTCAAAGTTATTTCTATTGCATTTTCAAACTCAACATAAGACAAATATTCAGAGTCTGCAAAAGCGCTGGCCGAGAAATCAGCTCTTTGGGGTTCTACAATCCTAAATTCTTTGCCTTCAAGAACTTTTGAAATATCTTCTGTAAAAAGCAATTCTTTTGTTAGAAAATTGTTAAGAGTTTTATTTCCTATTGCGCTTTCAAATATTTTTTCCCCATTCCATTGAAAAACCCAATTATCTTCCTGTTTAATCAAAATTCTTCCATTAGCCCAAATTTTGGGTTTTGCTTTGAGTTCCTTTAAATTAAGTTCTTCAAATGATATCGATTTATTAAGTAAAAGACAAGGATTGGATTCTTTTGTTTTAATATCTTCTTCCGCGGTTGGAACCTCAAGTCCTCCTAATTTAATATTATTTTTACTAATAACAAATTGGGGAACCGCAGCATGAATTTTGTATTTTTGAGTATATTCTCCAAAAAACTGGGAATTTGAGTCCTGCCAGTCTCCTCCTTGCCACATGTATTCAATTACAACCAAATTGGGATATTTTTCCATCCAGGTAATTAAAACAACAGGGTCTACATAGGCGCAATTTGGACACCCGATATAAGTAAAATAAACACCGCATATATTTTTATCTTCCTGAGCGGAAACTACAGGTAATATTGCACTTATAATTAATAAAAACAAAATGAACATCTCTTTTCTCATAATCCTTTTACGCTGAAACCATATATATACTTAAGTTTCAAAATATGAAACCTTATGAAACAAGAGAAAAAACTAATCCTGGGAATCCTGATTCTTTCAGTTTTTGTGTTTGTTGTGGCTGCAAGTTCTTTGTATGTGCAGACCGAAATATCAAGTGGGGATGTGTGCGGATGCGCGGTTCCAATTCCAATATTCATTCCCTTCCTCGCTTCAATTGGTTTATTTATAGGGACCCTATTATATTATTTATTTTTTCCAAAACATGAAAGTAAAATAGATAAAAAAATAATCCTTAATTTCTTTGAGAAAGAAGAAAAAGAAATTGTGGGTAAACTTCTGGAAAACAAAGGTTCCTGTTTGCAATCAAAGTTAACAAGAGAAACTAATTTATCTAAAGTTCAGGTATTTAGGATACTTGAAAATCTTGTGAAAAGAAATATTGTGAATAAAGAATCCTATGGGAAAACCAATACAGTGAAACTAAATGAATGGATTATTAAACTATTTAGTTTATAAATTATTTATTATAATTCTTAAACGCATTTTTAACTTCTTCATATACAGTTTCCCAATCTCTGCAGGGAATTGCATTTAATTTTGTGTCAACAAAATTATTCTCATACAGAAAAATAATTCCTTTGTAATCAGAGGGAAGAAAATTCAATAAATTTGGATTGTCATCAACCATCCCTTTTACCTGTTGGTTTAATTTTTCTAAAATATTTGCTTTCCATTCACTGCCTTTTTCATGCGGAATTCCATCAGGTCTGCAGATAATCGGAAGGGTTGGAAAATTATTGTTTTCTAGCCAGATTTTTGTTCCTTCAATCACGCTTTCAGGTCTGGTAGTTATGTAAGCGACTAGAGGAACAATATTTGAAATTTTATCGATAAAGATTTTAGAATCTGGTATTAAAGGCAATTTCATCTGAAGCTCATTTGAAGTTATATGGTTTTTTCTCCATGCTTTCGCTTCTTTTGACTGCCAATAAGGAACCTTCTGGGCTCGATTATATTTTAACACAATTTCATCAACAGATAAATTTTCCGGGTTGCCGAATAATTTCTGCATTTGTCCTGCCCAGTACCTAAAAGTCCTGGAAAGGGTATCATCTATATCCAAAGCCAGTCCTTCAGTTTTTATTTCAGGCAGACTACTTATTTCAACATCCATATTTTATTGATAATTATATCTTTAATGTCTGCGGAAATCGGGGAATCAGACCTTAAAACACTCCAATTCCACTCTTTTAATCTTTTTGACTCTTATTTTATTTTCCTGTTTTTTCCCGTAATTCACAACAACATCATTTTCGTTTGAATAAGATAAAGTTAATTCTGCCGCGAGTTTTATTGATTCTTTTGTCTTTTTTCCCCGCAACAAAGTTGTTGGTCCCATTCCTTCAACCTCAAAAATAAAATCTCCTTTGTTTTTCAATTCAGTGATTTTATTGTTTTCATTTTCATTTCTGCCAACAATAATCTTGTTTTCCGATAGTCTGAAATGTCTTCCAAATTTTAGCAGGGTTAAATCAGAATCTGAAATTATTTTTTTGTGTTTAAATAAATCAGTTAATTTTTTTGCAAATTCCTGGTCCGCAAGAAGACATCCGCCAGCAGGAGCAAGATGTTTAAGTTTGTGTTTCTTTGCAAACTCAAGTTGTATCTTCCTTCCCCTGCCGCTTATCCCTAAAAGTTTTTCCCTTTTCACAATTCCTTTTTTCTCATAGATTGTTTCAGGAAGAAGTTTTGCTGAAAGAGGTCTCAAGATTTTATTTTTTAATTTAGATTCTTTTTCTATTAACTGCAAATCTCCTGATTTCTGGGAAAAAGGTCTCTGCCTCATAACTTCGCCAGTAATAATCATCCCGCCCTTTGCAATTTTTTTGATTTCATTCAGCATGTGCATGTGGCAATCAAGGCAGGGATTTATTGCGGAACCGTAACCGTGCAAAGGATTTTTTATCATATTTAAATATTTCCTGTCAAGTTTTTTTACAATTAATCTGAATCCCTGTTCCTTCGCAGTCTCCTCGCAAAATTTTTCATTCTCAAAAAAAGGGGATGTAAAATGAACCGCAACAACTTTTATATTTTGCTCCTGCAATAACTTAATTGCAATCACTGAATCAAGACCCCCGGAATACAAAACATAAGCTATCATATTACCAGTCCTTAAACCTCCTGCTAATTCTATCTTCAGGTCTGCAATCAATTATTTTGCCCTCAACCACAAGGTTCTCAGGAAGAAATTTAAATTTGCAGATTTTCTTCTGGACTTTCTTTGTGGTTTCTTTGTTTTCGATTTCAAACATGTTTTTTGTCTCATCCACAATTTTTCCTTTTATCCCAATTAAATCCTTATTTGAACTGTCAATAATCTCAACATTTTTCCCGATAAATTCTCCTCTAAGAAAATCCATAATTTTGTCTTTGTCCATAATACTGAAATGGAACTGCAAACAGTTCCATCATTTACCCTATCTTCGCATTTATACAATTTATATACTCGATAGGCTTGAAAAAAGTGCGGGAGAAGGGATTCGATTAAGGCGTGGTCTATATTTCTGTTTAAAGGACGCACGTACCCTTGTAACGACTAACGTACAGGATTTCTTAAAATCATCGAACATAGTTCTCCTAACTTAATTACTTAAGTCCTGCTCCTTTGGCCAGACTCGGACACTCCCGCATTTTAATATGTTTTTAAAATTAGATTAGTGAAATATTATCTATATTTTTATGGATAAAGAGGTTATAATCAGGAAAACTGAAGAATACATAAAAAAGAGGTTTGAAGGAGAATCCACAGGTCACGGGTGGTGGCACATCCAAAGGGTTTTGAAAATGAGCCTGAAAATCGCTGAAAAAGAGAAAATAAATTCTTCAGAAGATATTGATTTATTTGTGGTTAAGTTAGCCGCATTACTGCATGATATTGCTGACTGGAAATTTAATTCCGGGGATGATTCTGCGGGGTCTAAAGTGTCGCGGGAATGGCTTGAAAAATTAGGCGTTGATGAAAAAACAATTTCTGCGGTTTGCGAAATTGTGAAAAATATATCTTTCCGCGGGGGGACTGTGAGTTCAGAGATGAAAACAATTGAAGGAAAAATTGTTCAGGACGCGGACAGGCTGGATGCAATGGGGGCAATTGGGATTGCAAGAACTTTTGCTTATGGGGGCTTGAGAGACAGGGAGATTCATAATCCCGATATGAAACCAATAAAATGTAAATCTTTTGATGAATATAAAAATTATAAAGGAACCTCAATTAATCATTTCTATGAAAAAATACTTCTTCTTAAAGACAGGATGAATACTGAAACAGGGAAAGGAATCGCTGGAGAAAGGCACAAGTTTCTGGAGAGTTTTCTTGAGGAGTTTTTTGGGGAGTGGGATGGTAAACTCTAGCGTAGGTAATTTAACGAAATTGATAAAATCAATTTAAACTGAGCGATGAGTTATCAAAGTAAGAAACTTTATATAATTTTGAATACTTTTGATTATTATGGTTCACTATCTAATTGAATTTAGGTTTCATGGAAAGGCGAAATATGAGATTAAAAAATTGGTTTATGAAATAAACAGAAAATTCAAACTGAGGACTAAAAGGGCAATACCACACATTACTTTAACAGGTCCATTTTATACAATTGATGAAAAAAGATTAATTGATGATTTTAACAAATTGTGTGCTAAAAATCCTTTAATGAATTTTGAAATTAATGGTTTTAATGCATTTGATACCAGTAAAGTTATTTTCTTGGATGTTAAACCAAGTAAAGAATTAGAAAAATTTAGATGGAATTTATCCAAAACATTAAAACCCTACTGTCAACTTAAACCATTTGATTATGAAAAAGAATTTGCGTTTCATACAACAATAGCAATGAAACTGCCTGATGATAAATTCTCAAAAATAAGAGATTATATCAAGAAAAAGCCAAAATTGAATTTTAAGCACATAATGGTCAGAGCAACTCTTTTGAAGGGTGGGCTTATATTAAGAGAATATGATTTCTTACTTAGAATACCATTGGTCAGAAGATTGGCTAAAGATAAAAAAATTTATTCTCAAACATTGAATTTATTGAAAGGTCATTTTGAGAATAAATTCAATCCTAATGAATTTATAGAGGAAAGAATCCAAATACAAAATAAAAGTTTTATTGAAAAATTGAAAGATATTTTCAGAAAACCAAGAATTTTTGTTACTTCTGATTTGCATTTAGACCATGCAAATATAATCAAATATTGCAAAAGACCATTTCTAAATATTAAGGATATGAATAAAACTCTTATTGATAATTGGAATAACACAATAAGTAATAAAGATACCGTTTATTTCTTAGGGGATTTAGTTTATGGTAAAAGTAGTAAATCAATAAATTATTGGTTAAAGCAATTAAATGGAAAAATAATATTTATTAAAGGAAATCATGATAGATCAAATAAACTCAAATTCCATGAAACTTATATTTTAAAATATGGTGGGTATAAATTCTTTTTATCTCATGAACCAGAACAAGTTCCAAAAAATTGGGATGGCTGGGCAATCTGTGGACATCACCACAACAACAATTTGGAAAAATATCCTTTTATTGATAAAAAGAACAAACGAATAAACATTTCCACGGAATTGACAAAGTTTCGCCCAGTGGATATGGATGACTTGATTAAGAAAATTAAAGAATAGTTAATGTTTTCTTAAAGTTTATTTTTTACGACCTAAAATAATATCAAACTCATTTTGAATTTTTTTATTTTCCTTATAATGAATTTCTTTGTTAATAATCCACATTAAACTGAAAAATGAAATACCCAACCCCACAATCCAATAAATACTCTTTCCAGGGTTTTGAAGCTCAAATATGAAAAAAATTGTGACTATTGAAAGTAACGCAATTAAAGTGGTATGGGTTCTATTATCTTGATTAATCTTAATATCTCTTTGAAATTCTAACTCTTTTATCTTATTCAAACGATATTCTTTTGATGGCATAACTCAATTCTTTTAAATATTATTATAATTTCAAATAAGTTATCGCGTAACCCTGGCCTGTTTAACAATCTCCAACAACTCCCCTGCCTTTTTATTCTTCTCAAAATGATTCCGAACAGGTTCAAGTAATTTTATTAATTCATCTGAAACCCCATTCTTCAAATCAAGAGGATGAATTTTTCCTTCCTTATAATCTTTCTCAAGAGATTCATAATTTTCAAATTCCAGATTACCCCCAAATTTCTCAGGTCTTTCTATCTTGAACATTTCTCTTTCCCTGAAAATTATGTATTTACAAAGTTCAAGAACTGGATTTCCATTAACTTCTTTTTCAGGACAGAATGCTTTGTTTAGTTTTCCTTTTATTTCTTTCGGAGAGTCATGAACAAACACACAGGTTTCTGGTTTGCTCTTGCTCATTTTAAAATCTTCAGGTTGAATTCCCGCCTGATCGCTCCCCATTCTCTGCGGTCCAAGAAGACCTGATAAAAGATGGTGGTGAACGCAAACTGGTTTTTTAAATCCTAATTTTCCCGCAATCTCTCTGGACAAAATAGTTGCATGCCTCTGATCCATTCCCAACTGGCAGATATCAACACCAAGTTCAAAAGGGTCTGCTGCCTGCATCACAGGATAGAATAATTGGGAGGTGTAAACCATATCGCCTTCTTTCCTGCCCATCACTGTGCAACACCGCATTATCCTTTTCGTGGTTGTTAGCTTTGCCACCTCAAGAACTTTCTTCCAGTATTCTTTATTATTCACCAAATCGCTTGACCAAACAATTTCAACTTTATTCATATCCACGCCAAGAGAACTCCACACTTCTATAAGATATTTTCCTGCCTGCTGGATTGTTTCAAGGTCGCCGCCCATTTTATTATTTATCCACCCAAACCAATCAGCGATAACTAATTTAAATTTACAACCTGCATCAACCATATCTCTTAATTTAATTGCCCGCATCAATCCTGTGCCAACATGAGCAATCCCAGAAGGCTCAAACCCGTCGTAAGCAACAGGGTGATTATTTGTCTCAAGCAATTCTCTCAATTCCTCCTTAGTTATTACTTCTTCAGTTGGAGATTTCAGAATTAAATCAATTCTTTCCTCTAAATCCATATTCTATTTCTCAGCGCCTATAAATTCTTCCAAAGGCACTGGTTCTTCTTTTTTCAGTTTCCTCATTTCATTCAAAATTAATCCTAAAGAAACGCCCAATGCCTGTTTATTTGTGATGTTCATTGGAACTATCACATCAATCCCATTGACATCTGAATTTGTGTTGCAGTATCCAACCACAGGCATCCTGTTTAGACCTGCTTCCTGAATAGCATTCCAGTTTTCATCAACATTTGTCACAAATAACAAATCAGGCTCAAAAAAGTCCTTATTTCCTGTATTTGACAGAACACTTGCAGTATAATTTGAAATAACCTTCGCTCCTATCAATTCACCGAACTTTTTGCAGTATTTCTCGTCTAATTCAGTGCATACAATCAATATTTCCTTATCTAACAGGAATTTAGCAACAATCCTAAGCCTCTCATCAATTTTAGTGATACTAAACATATTCCTGCCCGCTGAAGTGTCCCAAGCGATGAATCTGTCCAATTTTTTGTCTTTTTTCAGTTCTCCCTTATTCATCCTGTATCGGATATAATCTTCCTTTGGTATTAATAAGTCCATAAGTTAA
>JAUVLW010000031.1 GCA_030600555.1 Candidatus Aenigmatarchaeota archaeon | reverse complement strand
TAAATCGGTTTCTTTAATATAAGGCATAGTTTGTGCATTTATTTCAGGATAATTGATTAGATACATACTACCATTATCTGTTAAAATTCTTGAAATTTCTTTGATAACTTTAGATAGGTCTCCATAATATTTTTTCCATTCTTTTTTATCTTTATAAGTATTATATTTTAGACCTATATTGTATGGAGGATCGGTTATTACTAAAGTTATAGATTTATCAGGTATTTGTTGCAATATTTTTAAAGCATCACCTATAAAAAGAAAATGATTTTTTAGTTTTTTTGGTTTTGGTTTTATTTTTTTTATAAATTCCATATTATTTTAAATTGTCTTGATATAAACCAGAACTTCTTTTTACAAATATTTCTCTATTCATTATATAAGTTAGGTACAATGTATATAAACAGGGTACTTAGTATTTTTATAAATATTTGGTTAATTCTCAAAAACCCACAATAACATAAAAATTTTACTAAATTATGGTGGATTTATCCGAAAAACTAAGAAACCTCATGGGGAAGATATCTTCTCTTGTGAGCTTCTCTGACAAGGAAATTGATGAGATTGTAAAGGATTTGCAGAGAACCCTGTTGCAGGCGGATGTTGATGTTGACCTTGTTTTTGAATTATCCGGGAATATAAGGAAAAAGGCAAAGAAGGACCCAGAGGCAGGTATTTCAAAGAAAGAATACATAACCAAATTAATATACAATGAGCTTGTTGAGATTTTAGGGGGAGAGGAAGAAGCAGTTAACCTCGAACCTCACAGTATTTTACTATTAGGTTTATTCGGGAGCGGGAAAACAAGTCTTGCCGGAAAACTCGCGAATTTCTATAAATCCCGGGGAATGGAAGTTGTTGTAATTGGATGCGATTTCTCAAGACCCGCGGCTTTTGAACAATTAAAACAGGTTGCGGACTCAATAAAAGTTCCTGTGATTAATGGGGAAAACCTAAAAAACGCAAAGAAAGAACTTGAGAAACAAAAAGCAAATATAATAATAATAGACTCTGCGGGAAGAGATGCTTTGGACAAGGAGATGACAAAAGAATTAAAGGAGATTGACAGTTTATTCAACCCCGAAGAAAAATATCTTGTGATTCCAGCTGAACTTGGGCAGGACGCAAGAAGGCAGGCAGAGGAATTCAAAAAATCAATAAATATCACCGGAGTTGTTGTCACAAAAATGGATTCAACCGCAAAAGGTGGAGCAACATTAACAGCCTGTAAAACCGCGGGAGCAAAAATAAGATTTCTCGGGGTCGGGGAAAAAGTAACTGACCTGGAAAACTATGACCCAACAAGATTTGTTTCAAAACTTTTGGGATTTGGGGACTTGCAGGGTTTATTGGAGAAATTCAAGATTAAGGAAGAGGAAGCAAAGAAAATCGCTGAGGGCGAACTTGATTTAAATACTTTCCACCAGCAAATAACTGAAATGCAGAAACAGGGTTCAATGAAAAAAATGCTTGATATGATTCCGGGATTTGGAAGCATGAAACTCCCCGAAGGAGCAATTGATGTTGGGGAAGAAAAGATGAAAAAATGGAAATATGTTATTGATTCAATGACAAAGGATGAAAGAGAACAACCGGAAATATTAAAGAGTTCCAGAGTTGAGAGGATAGCAAAGGGAAGCGGAACAAAAGTTCAGGAAGTGAATGAATTAATTAGCAATTTCAAGAAGATGAAGAAAATGATGAAGAAAATGAACCCAAATAAAATGAAGAAATTTAGGGGAATGGGGGATGTTGCGAAGATGTTTGGCGGATAAGAGATTATATGAAATTTTGCAACTACAATAATTATGAGCACTTATACCAAAAAGAGAATATTGGTTATTTTTACAGGCGGAACTGTGGCGGGAAATGTTGCAAAAAGCGATGTTTCGCAAAATGTAAAATCAGACCCAAATAGTTTTATCTCAGTATTAAATAACTCAGTAGATGTTGTTAAGAAAAACTGGAATATTGAGATTGAATCTTCAATTATTGAGTTGTTTAATGTTGATAGTTCAAATATACAACCGGAAAATTGGACTGCTCTTGCAGAAAAAATACAGGAAAAATATGATGATTTTGATTCATTTATTATACTGCACGGCACAAATACAATGGGTTACACAGCCGCTGCGCTTTCTTTTGCATTGGAAAATGTTAATAAACCTGTGATTGTAACTGGAGCTCAGGTTCCATTAGGATATTTAGGAACTGACGCAACAACCAATTTAGTTAATGCTTTAAGGCTTGCTGTTTGGGGATATCATGAAGTTAAAGGAGTTATAGCTGTTTTTGGAAGCAAGATTATTTCAGGAACCAGAGTCAAAAAAGGAACTGATTTTGATTATGATCCTTTTAAATCTTTTCAAACAGGTGCTTTGGGGCAAATCGGACGCTTTATGAGAATTGATGAAAAGGCTTTAAGAAAACATGTTGCTTATTTATCAAAAGTTAAACCTTTGGCAATTCAATCAAGAATATTAAGCGTTAAAAAAGATTTTGATACAAAAAGCATTGCTTCGCTTACAGAATTTCCCGGAATGTCTGTAGATACTTTTCAATCATTAGTTGAAACTAATAATATTAAAGCTTTCATTTTCAGGGCATTTGGCGCGGGAGATCCAAGCGCTCATTTATTTCCGGCTTTTGAATATTTAAAGAAAAAGGAAATTCCAATTGTTGTAACAACTCAAGCGCCTAATGGTGTTGCAAGTTTTCAGGTAAATGAAACAGGACAATATTTAAAAGACCACGATCTTGCTATTCCTGCTCACGACATGAGTATTGAATCAATTACAACAAAACTTGGGTGGTTGCTTGTTCAAAAATTTAGTTATGAACAAATTAAACATAAAATGTTAGAAGATTTGCATGGCGAGATTAATATCGAGAATGAATTAATTTAGATCCTGGATTTTTTGAAACTAAAAGATAATTTATAATTAATAGTATATTATATCATTAATTATGGGAATTAAAAAAGCATTAAATGTTTTTTCGAAAAATACAAAAAAGGCTGAGGGTAAATTATCAGAACAGGAAGAAGAAATACCAGAAAAAGATGTTTATGAGCAGGTTGAAGATTATATTGCTTAGTTCAGCTCTAATTTTTCAACATTATCCTTATTTTCTATTTCGGTAATAATAAGTTCCAATAGATTCAGATGCAAGGCCAGCAATAAAGAATAGTGTATATTTTGTAAGCTCTGGATTAAGACACGAGTCCATGAGACTTCCAGCCCCAACAGCCACCTTTCCAACACAAGCAATTTTATAATTACTATAAGTCTTATTTTTGGAAGCATTTTCCAATATTTTACTGGTAAGATCTATTGTTACTCCTGCAGCAATTCCAGCTAAATAAAGAAGCCCTTCAAGATAGAGATAACCCAGGGTTATAAGTTCGTTAATCATATTACTTATTACCTTAAATAATAGAATTAATAATCAAAACCCAGAAATTCCAGATAAACGGCGTAACCATGAATAACAGAAACATAGCTATTAAGATTCTCAATGCTTTCCTCGAACCTGTGTATCTAAACCCATAAAACAATCCCACGAAAGCTCCGCCCATGTGAGCAATATGAGCAACGTGAGGTGGATAATTTGCAATAAACCCGATAATCCCATATATGAGATAACCTATCCCGATTATTCCAAGAGGCATCGGAACAAATACTTCCATTTTTATTGGTTTTATCAGAATTACTGCGGCCATTATTGAGAAAACTCCGGCTGAGGCTCCAACGCAAATCTGGGAGTAAGGATAAATTAATGAGGTGAGCAAATCACCGAGAAATGCTCCCCCAAGGAATACCAATAAAAATCTCTTCCCTCTAATCTCTTCTTCAAGGGCAAAACCAAATATTAATAAAACAATTAAATTAGACAGCAAATGATCTAAATTTGAGTGGAGGAAAATAGAACTCAGAAGTACATAATAATTCCCTGCCATCATATTTTCTGTGGAATACCCGTAATTGCTGAAAATCTGTTCAGGGTTTGAATACCAGGCAAATAAGGTAATTATAACGCAAAGCGCAGATAAAACAATTGTTATTCTTCTCGTCATAATTATCTAAGATTTCTATAGTTGCTTTTAATTAATAATTTCAATTATTTGTATTATGTCATATAATCATATAGGAATAGTAAATAAAGTTACAGGATTAATTGATTATGTGGGTTCCTGTTCTAAAAACCAAGATATAACTTCTTTAACAGAACTATTGGATGAGTTGCTTAATGTAGGAATGAAAATGTATAATGAAGGAGAATATGAAACTAAGGAAAATATGATGGATGAAACATATAAAACTTTTGTATCTATTGCCCGGGTTGCAGATGATACTCTGGATAAATCCTCAGAGAAATCTACAATGAATTTAGTTACCCAAATATTTTCAGAGCGTGGAATGGATATAAGTGATTATAAAACCCATAAACCTACTCCAATTAACCCACCTCTTAATTAAATCCTGCAAGTAAAATATGAAAAATAAATATTAGTAAACTTAATTTTTACCAGGTTAAGAAACTCCACCAAGGTTTGTTTACAGAGATTACATCTCCGGTTTCAGCACTAACTTTTGTTTCTATTTCTAAAGTAATTGGTATTATTGCAATTAATTTTGCCTGTTTTTGCCCTTTGACTGAATAAAACGGCTCTGCTCCCCCTATTAGTTCTACTTTTTTAATTTCAGGAGTCTCTGCAATACTTTTGGCAATAGCCTCTTCCGGTAAAATGTTAATTGGCTTTTCGCCGGCAGAAGTTTCCATAAACATCTTTGAGTTTTTAACAATAATTTTACCCTGATATTCTGCAGAACTTGTTGGAGTTTCTAATATACCTCTTACGGGTTCTCCTCCGCTATTAGTTGGTGATG
>JAUVLW010000022.1 GCA_030600555.1 Candidatus Aenigmatarchaeota archaeon | reverse complement strand
TTTTCGGGTTTAATTCGTGAAACTGCCTCCCAAGACAGTCATCGCAAATATCATATTTTTTAAGAATCTCAACAACCCTTTCCATTAACTCCATAACTTACATTGAAAAGAATAATTTTCATAAGAACCCTAATTTTTCTAAGTGATTGGGCACTTTTTAGGTAAGAATTAAAGTCGAGAACTTTAACACTATCATCTTCGCATATATAAGACCTTATACAGCTACGTTTCACTCTGATCTAATTTTTGAACCTATTATTTAACATTACAAACTTCTCTCGATTCTTCGTTATCATCAAAAAAGCAAAGTTCCAGTTCATGCACTTTTTCTTTTTCTGCACAAAAAGGACAATATATTGTTAGGTTATATTTGTGCCAGCCTAATGGAATCTCCGTATTTGTATAGTCACATTCCGGTTTTATTCTAATTCTTTTCTCGATACTTCCATTTTTCAGTTGCACTTCTACAAAATTCATCTCGCATTCTTTATGCCAGATTTTCATTTGCAAAAATTCTGAACTTTCACCAATAATATTATTTATGTCCCCTTTACCCTCTCTGATGATTGGACCTTCCAGTTTAAGATCAATACGTCCAGTACGCATTCTACCAATATTACTCAAAATAAATCTTATGGTTTTTTTCCTCACATCTTCATTTTCATCATCAGAGTATCTGTTTATCTTTGCTATTTCCCATACTGCAATACGTTTATCTTCTGGACTATCCAGACTTACTTCAAGGGTGGGTTTTAATGGAGAGATTGATTCCAGCAGTTTATTATTTAATTCAAGTTGATTTTCTATTAATCCCTGATTCATCAAAACAGTCCAGATAGTACAACCAGCAAGAACTAAAGTTAAAAATATTGTTACTCCCGTTAAGGTGATTTGTCTTCTCTCTGGAGATAGCAAGTCTCCATTGTAATGCTGAGATATTTCCTTCAATAAAGGTTTGCCTTCATTTAATATTTCTCCTCTTATTTTTTTGTAATTTCTAAAATCCGCATCCCGATAAATTTCCTTTTTCAGTAGCTTAAAGTCCCTTTCATTAATTTTAAAAAATTTAAAGAGTCCATGTTTTCCATATTCAAAATTTTCATTAATTGTTAGACTGAAGAAAGTTTGCAAAATTTGTGTTTCAGTTTGACGAACATTTTCCAAATAGGGTTTTACTTTGTCGGAAAATTTATTATATGTGGTAATACAATGCTCATCATAAATCTTGAATTTTGGATGTAACTTTTCAATACCATCCTTTAATTCTGCTGGCAATGTTTTGTAATCCATTGTACTAAATAAATCATAAATATCTTTAGCAAATATCTCTTTCATTCCCCCTACGGATGTTCTACCCACCCAAGTTCCATATTCTATTTGGTCTAAATGATGTTTGAGCTTAGAAAACAACTGTGGGTAAACCTTGGTAGATATTTCTATAGGTATTCTACCCCAAAAAAAGTCTGTTAATTTCTTTATCATAATATTAAAGAACGAAGGTTAATTTATAAATATTGTTCAAAAGTATGACAATATCTAAATTCTAGGTGACAAAAAAACTCTGTTTGGTATCTATATGTAATGGGTATTGAGAGATAAAAATTCTTATAGAAATTTTTCCCAAATTTTCTCCGCCACACTCAAGAAATCTATCATAAACCCGATGTTGAATAGTGATATGGAAACACTAATTTTTCTAAAAACTTTATTATGGACTATTCAGAACTTGTTGAAGTTTATGAGAAATTATCCGCAACAACAAAAAAACTTGAGAAGAGAGATATTATTGCGGAGTTTATTAAGAATCTAAGCACCGAGGACCTGAGAATCGTAATCCCGCTCATCCAGGGAAAGATTTTCCTTGAAGTTGAGGAACAGGAGCTGGGAATCGCAGATAAGTTAATTATACAGGCGATTATGAGGTTGGGGTTCTCAAAAACAGAGGTTATTGATAAATTTAGGGACACTGGGGATTTGGGTTTGGTTGCGGAGAAATTTGCGGAGAAGAAAAGGCAGGCAACTTTGTTCCAGAGAAAATTAACAATCGAGAAGGTTCTTTCTTCAATAAGGGAACTTGCAACCCCAGAAGGAAAAAACTCGCAGAACAGGAAACTGAAAATCATTCTTGAACTTTTAAATTTCTCCACTCCAAAAGAAGCCCTGTACATTACAAGAACAATTCTTGAGGATTTGAGACTTGGGGTTGCTGAGGGAATATTGAGAGATTCAATTGCTCTGGGTTTTGATGCGGATAAAGAGAAGGTGGAATACGCTTACAACCTTGAGACTGATTTTGGGATTGTGGCAAAAATTGCAAAGGAAAAAGGAAATGAGGGTTTGGAAGAGGTTAAGTTGGAGATAGGCAGACCAATAAAAGTAATGCTCTCTGAAAAAGCCCCCGACCTTGAAAAAGCAATTGAAAAAGCAAAGGAACCTGCGATCGAAATAAAATATGATGGGATGAGAACTCTTGTGCAGAAGGACAAAGATAAAATCTGGCTTTTCACAAGAAGGCTGGAAAATGTGACTAAACAATTTCCTGATTTGGTTGAACTTTGCAGAAAAAATATAAAATCAGAAAAAGCAATTCTTGAGGGAGAGACCCTTGCAATAAAAGACGGGAAACCCGCTCCATTCCAGGAACTTTCAAAAAGGATTCACAGGAAATATGATATTGAAAAAATCTCCGAAGAAATTCCAATACAGATAAATTTCTTTGACTGCCTTCTCGTTGATGGGGAACAATTGCTTGAGGAAAGTTTTTCAGAAAGAAGAAAGAAACTGGAAACTGTTGTAAACCAGATTGATGGAAAATTCCAGTTAGCGGAGCAGATAATAACAACAGACTTGAAAGAAGCAAATGAATTTTATAACAAAGCTATTGATTCAGGACAGGAAGGTGTGATGGTTAAAAATCTTTCAGCTCCTTACCAGCCCGGAAAGAGAGTTGGTTATATGTACAAAGTAAAACCTGAAAAAGAAAGCCTTGATTTGGCAATCACAGGAGCTGAGTGGGGACAGGGAAGGAGAGCAAATTGGTTAGCTTCTTTTATCCTTTCAGTCAGGGATGAAGAAACCGGGGAACTTTTTGAAATCGGAAGGATGGGAACTGGTCTTACTGACGAGAATTTTAAAGATATGACCGAGAGACTGAAACCTTTGATTATCAGGGAAGAAGAAAACACAGTTTATCTAAAACCGAAGATGGTTGTTGAAACAGGTTATCAGGAATTGCAGAGGTCACCAAATTATAAATCCGGTTTTGCTTTGAGGTTTCCAAAATTAATTGGAATAAGAGAAGACAAAAGCGTTGAAGAAATAGAAACTGTGCAGAGGATTAAGCGGTTGTATAAATTGTAATTTTATATAGATTCAGTTAAAATTTGAATTCCTTCTATATTTTTTGGACCGTAATCTTTTGTTCCTTTTGCAGTGTAATTTCTGTCCAGGATATATGCAACTTTAATAAATGGAGGTTCTGTAGGATAAGCATGTTTATATTCAAGTGGTATTTTAGACATTCCTTCAGGCAGTTCTACCAACCCCCAAAAATAACCGCATCTAGTCTCAGTTCTACCCTTTTCGCTATTATAAGTTATTTCTATGGGTTGCATCTGTTGGAGTTTCATATCTTTAATTTCTTCAAGTTCCATTATTATTACGATTATTAAGTTATAAAACCATGTTTCTATTATAAATATTGAAACTACCCCGAGAACAATATTTTTAAATATCCAGAATACTTTATAATTATTTCAAAGCATCCTGAGCCGCAGTAACCAAAGGATACATTGTTGGAGCGGCTGTAAGTTTTGGGTGTGTTGCCATCTGCAGGGTTTCAAATTCAGTTAATAACATTCTTTTTTGTAATCCCAATCCAATAACATTAATAAGCTCTCCAGCTGAATTTCCCCCGGCAACCTGCCCGCCCAAAAGAATTTGGGATTGTTTTGAAAAGATTAATTTAACTTTCAGTTTATTTGTGCCTGGCATTGCTCCTGGATGCTTGTCTGTGCATTCCGCATTCCCGACGATAATTTCAAATCCTTCTTTTATTGCGGTATCTTCTGTCATGCCCGCTGAACCCAGAACCAAGTCTCCAACCTGTGTCGAATATGTTGCAATAGTTCCTTTGTTTTCTCTTAGAACATTAATCTTAAATAAATTTGCTCCCGCAATTCTCGCTTCTGCGGTGGCGGTTGACGCAAGCATGATATTAATTCTTTTTCTGGTGAAGAAATCTTTTTTCTCAGCACAGTCGCCTATTGCAAATATATCCGGGTCTGAGGTTCTTAAGTATTCATCCACAACAATACTGCGGTTTTTGCTTATTTCCAGTCCTGCTCTTTTTGCAAGGTCTGAATTTGGACTTGCTCCAATCCCAAGAATAACAAGTTCAGCTGGGATTTGTTTATTATTTGAAAGAGAGACTGATTCCACGCGTTCATCTCCGTTGAATTTTAAAACTTTCTCCCCAAGAATCAAATCAATTTTTTCATCCATAAGTTCTTGTTTTGCCAACTCAGAAAATTCAGGGTCAAATGAATTTGCAAGAACTTTAGGCATCAGTTCCACAATGGAGATCTTTGTATTTTTTAATTTTGAAAGTTCATCCGCGAATTCAACCCCAATAAATCCACCTCCAACAATCACAATATTTTTGGCTTCTTCGCTGTCTTTTTTTAGATTTTTTAAATGATTCATTTCTTTTTGAATATTGTATACGCCTTTTTTTTCTATACCCTCAATTGGAGGCATAATAGGATTTGAACCCATTGCAAGAACAAGTTTTTCATATCCAAAGGTTTCATTGTTTTTTGTTTTAATCTCTTTTTCTTCTTTATTAATTTCAATCACCTCATTAACTTTAAAATCTATTTTGTTTTTTTCCAGAGGTGCGTTTCCGAGAGCATTGTCTTCTGGTTTTAACAAAGTTGTGAGCATGTAAGGAATCCCGCATGGAATCACTCCGCACCCAACGCTTTTTATTACCAGAACTTTTTTTTCGGGATAATTTTTCTTTGCGGTGATGGCTGCGATTACGCCCGCAGGTCCTCCGCCAATTACAATAATATCATATTTCATTTTATAAAATCTTTTTGCGACAACATAATTATAGATTGAATTATATAGTTAATAATTTTTCCATATAATAAAAATAACCAAGAATAAATATAATTTTTTTTGAAATAAATTAATTAAAATTGTTGGATTATAATTTACTCTTGCTCAAATTCTTAAGCGCATTTTCAACAGCGTAAATGAAATTCATCCTTGTGCCTGTTTGACCTCTTGATTTAATTCTAATATCTTTGATTCCAGCAAGCCTGAACATTTTTTTTATTTCATCAGGAGAGCAAAGTTTCAAACCTTTTGGCGCAGGCATTAATTTCACAAGAACTGATCCTGTTTTTCCAAATGATATGAAAGGTATTGAGTGTTCTTCACCGCACATGCATTCTGATGAACCACAACCTCTTCTTATTGGGAATATGTTCATCCTCGCTTTTCTTGCGGCTTTCTGAATTGCTTCTTTATTTGTGGCAGCTCTTCCAAATCCAACCCCAATATAACCGTTTTTATTTCCAACAACAACCATTGCGCCTAAGTTCAATCTTCTTCCGGATTTATGAATTCTAACTGTTCTTCGAATCATGCTCCTTCTAATACCGCCGCCTTTTCCCGGACTGCCGCCAATTAAAATTAATTCTTCTTCAAGGTCAGGGATTAAAAAATCAGTAATCTGAGATTCTTTTATAAGGTGTCCAAATTTAAAAATATCTTCTAAAGTCACTTTACCTTCTTTTACCTGAGTCCCGAGTTTTGTTTTTGGAACCCAAGGTTCTTCTTCAGGTTCATCTCTGTATCCGCGACCTTTTTTAAAATCTTTTTTGCCTCTGAATCCACCCCTCGCTTCGGGTTTTTTCTCTTCAGTTTTAACTTCCACAGTTTTTTCTTCAGTTGTTGGTGTCTTTTTAGACTCGCTTTTTTCAGTTTCTGGTTTTGTTGTTTCTTTTTCAGTTGCCTTTTTATCGGTTGTTTCTTCTGTTTTAATTATTTCTTTTTTAGTTTCATCAGTTGTTCCTTTCTTAGACTCTTTGGTTTTAATTACTTTTTCAGTTACTTCTTCAACTGTTTCATTTTCAATCACTTTTTTTTCATTGTCCAAAGGATTATTATCTTCTTCCATATTATTCTTTTGCATATTTATCTAAAATATTTTTCTTTAATTCATCAAATTTCTTTGACATCTCTTCTGAAATGTGGGATCCTTTTATTCTATCTTCAGAAGGGAATCTAGTCTCAGAATGAGGTATATTCAATCCACCATCCAGACAACCTTTTAATACTGAGAAAATCTTGTTCCCCTGAGTTATTCTGGTAACGCCTGTATCAAAAACAGCTTCTTCAATCTTATTTTTCCTGCAGATTGCTCCAAACGCAAGTCCTGCCAAATAAGCGGCGGAAGTGTTCTTTTTTGAATAAGTCCACCCAAATTCAGATAATTTTTTTGAAATATAAGTGTTTTTTGTGATATCGCAACCATTATATTCGATTAACTGGAGATTTACATAATTATTAGTTATTCTAGCCACAACTCTTGGTTTTCCTGATTTAATAAGAGCCAGTCTTTTCCTGTAATTTGTTCTTTCTTCACCTCGTCTCTTAAGAGGTAATACTTTTCTCCTTGCCATTAAATAAATAAACTTAAAGTTTTTTAAGTCATAAACTGCATGCAATTTTATTCATTGAGTATTATAGAATATAATACGCCCTGGCCGGGATTTGATTTCGTAAATCACAAATAACTTTTAAAGTTACTGCGAATTTACCCGGGTCGCTGGCTTGACAGGCCAGTATCCTAAACCACTAGACTACCAGGGCATAAATTACTATTTAATTTTTAAAACAATTAGACCAATTACTGAAATAAAACAAGATATCAGAATCACAGAGAAAACAATATCCGGGAAAAGTATTGTTTTTGCAATATGGTAATGGAGGAATGGAAGAGGCGCAAGAACTGCAGCCGCAAGACCTCTTGACATCATAATCGCAATCAGATTCTTTTCCTGTTTTTCCATGAAATTATCCGGTATCAGTCTTGAACCCAAATATCTTATGGAAAATAATAGCAATGTTAATATAAGGCTGTAAATGAATATTTCAAGGTTTGCTATACTTACAATAGAACCCAGAACAACAAAGAAGAATGTTCTGATAACAAAAACAATCAGTCTATGGAATTTATTGGTGGTTGGTGTCATTGGACTCGCATTTTTTATATAGAATATTTTGCCTATCTGAGGGGCATTTCCAAGAACAATCCCAAAGATTAATGAAGAAATTGCTCCGGTTCCGCCGAATAATTCTGTCAGGGCGTATGTAAAAAATATCATTCCTATTGTCAGGATATAATGGTATTCATAACTTTCAATCCGCGGGAGGATATTGAGCCAGATTAATCCAAGTATAAGCCCCACAACAATTGCAACTGAAAAAGAAGAGACTATTATACTTGAGATTGCCACCATACCTTCATTGGATAAAATGAGGTATTCTATGGTTATGATTGTGATTAAAACGCAGAGAGCATCTGTAATTGCGGATTCAATAGTTAGAAGGTATTTTGTGTCTTCTTTTATATTTAATTTTGAGACCAGAGGTGCAACAATTACTGAAGAACTCCCGCCAACAATAGCGCCGAGCAGGATTCCAAGAGGCAATTCCAAACCAAATACAAGCATGGAGAATAAGGCGGTTATTAAGACAGATAAGGTAAATATAGATATAGACCAGATACTTGCTTTTGGAATTTCTTTAATTAAGGTGTAAAAATTTAGTTCCACACCAACCTCAAATAAAATAAACATAAGCGCAAGGGAAGAAAAAATAGGTGTTAGTTCAGAGGATATTATGGAAATTCCATAGAAATTAAGCGATAGACCGATTAATAGCAATAGTATTGCATCAGGGATTTTATATTTTTTGAAAATACAATCCGCAAGCACTCCGAAGGATAATATGGCTCCGATGAAAAGGAATATTGATGCAATGGACATAATTATTTAATGTTTACTTAATTATATCATTATGGGCCCGTAGCTCAGTCTTACCCTTAATTACTCAAACGCTAAAGGGAGGGAGCAATCTGGTAGAGCGACTGGCTCTTAACCAGTAGGTCGCGTGTTCGAAGCAACCCTTTTCAGCATGATTGTTGGAAAAGGTCTGCACCCCAAAAATACAAATTTGGAAATCGCGCCGGGCTCGTATTATATTTTAGAAAAGAATATAATTCTTATATATGGATTTACACTAATTATAAAATGGATGTGATAGAAACACTTAAAAAATTTGAGTATTGGGATGTTATATTTACGGTTCTTGCAGTATTTGTTTTTTATCAGTTGGTGGGCGTTGCTTTAGGCACTTCGCACCCGATAGATGTTGTTGTGTCTGAATCAATGGTTCCTTATATGTACCCAGGAGATTTGATTATCTGCAGCAGAGGTGTGCCTGAACTAAATGATGTTATTATTTACTCAGGAATGAGGCAGTATCCGATAATCCATAGGGTAATTGGAATCAATGATAGTTATTGTAGAGGGGAAAATCCTTATCATATCTCCATTGAAGATCAGACTTGTTATACACTAAAAGGGGATAATAATGAGGCTATAGACCCTCCTGTTTCAGAAGAACAGCTATTATGCAGGGTAAACCTAAAAATACCTTATTTGGGTTACCCAAGGTACCTAATATTTAAAATTTTGAATATATAAAAATGGAGTTTTGTGATAAATGCGGGAGCATCTTGATGCCAAAGAAAACGAAGACAGGAACAGTATTTGTGTGCAGGAGTTGCGGGAAAAAATCTGAGAAAGGCAATGAAATAAAAATTACTGAGAAGATTGTCAAAGAAAACAAAATAAGAATTGTGGACAGCAAAGAAGATGAATTGCCAACAACAGAAAATTTATGCCCTGAATGCGGGAATAAAGAAGCTTTCTGGTGGATGCAGCAGACAAGGAGTATTGATGAGCCGCCAACCAGATTTTATAAATGCACCAAATGCGGACATACCTGGAGAGAATATAGTTAACATTTTTTTTGATTTATTATTTATTTTTTTGATTAGAGTTAATGCTGGGTTTGTATCTATTATATATTAGTGATGATAATTATTATGGGAGGAAAAAATTATGTATATGGACCTCAGGAACTATTTGAGAATGTTCTTGAGAATGAACTAATGGATTTAGATTTAGACATACCTAAAATAGGAACTACCTGCGAAAGTTCTGTTAAAGAATATTTAATTCATTTTAATCTGGAAGATGGAAAACCAGAAGATTATCGGGGAGGAAGAAAACTTGGGGTAAACTATAAAGTGCCTTCTCACGAAGTTTCAATATTGTTAGGTTTCGTGGACGGGCATTATCATATAAAAACTCAGGAATCTCCGGAGAGCCCAATAACAAGAGAAGATACTTTGAAAGAAGTCAGAGCCAGGATGGAGGACAAACCAAATATTTATAAGACCGATAGTATTGGAATTAATATTGAGTGGATAGCAGATGCAAAAGATTATTCAATAGTTTATAGAAATGATATATAATTTCTAAAAAAGAAAATAAAATTATTTACTTATGAATTTCATCAAATCAACCATTCTGCTAGAATAGCCCCATTCGTTGTCATACCAACCAAGAACTTTAACCTGTTTGCCGATTACTTTTGTTGACAAAGCATCAAAGATGCATGAGTGCGGATTTCCAACAATGTCTATACTTACCAAAGGTTCTTCTGTGTATTCAAGAATGCCTTTTAGTCTTTTGGCTTCTTCGCTGAATTTTTTGTTTATTTCTTCTGAGGTGGTTTCTTTTTTTAAGTCAACAACTAAATCTGTTATTGAACCGTCAGGCACTGGAACTCTGATAGCCATCCCATCAAGTTTTCCTTTCATTTCAGGAATAACTTCACCTAATGCTTTTGCCGCTCCGGTTGTTGTTGGAATTAAAGAAACTGCGCACGCCCTTGATCTTCTCAAATCTTTTTGAGGTAAATCCAGAATTTTTTGGTCGTTGGTGTATGCATGTATTGTAGTCATGAATCCCTGATCAATTCCAAAATTATTATTAAGAACCTGAATCATTGGAGCCAGACAGTTTGTTGTGCAACTTGCCATTGATAGTATTGCGTCTTTTCCATCATCTTTATCAAAAGTTTCTTCGTTTACTCCAAGAACGATTTGTTTTATGAATTGTTCTCCTTTTGGCGGAGCTGAAATAATCACTCTTTTTGCTCCCGCAACCATATGTTTTCCTGCGCCAACTCTGTCCCTAAAAAATCCCGTGGATTCCAAAACAATATCAACTTCAAGTTGTCCCCAAGGTAGATTTACAGGATCTTTTTCAGCAAACACTTTGATTTCTTTTCCGTCAACTTTTATTGTATTCTCGGTTGATTCTATTTTATTATTTAGAACTCCGTGAACTGAATCATATTTCAAAAGATGCGCCAATGTTTTTGAATCTGATAAATCGTTTATTGCAACAATTTCAAAATTTTTCTGAAACTCGCTGTCGTTCAATGTTGATCTTAAAAAATTTCTTCCAATCCTTCCAAAACCGTTTATTGCTACTTTCATTATATTTATTAGTTATTCTATTAATTAGGTAATATTATGTTGATGAGTGTTGAACTGGTAGTTCAGTTTTTACTTGCAATTCTTCTTGGAGGCATTATTGGAATTGAAAGAGAAAAATCCCACAAGCCTGCTGGAATCAGAACTCATATGTTGGTTGCTCTGGGTGCATGTTTATTCACTGCTTCTTCAATAGTTTTTGGCGTGGATACCGGAAGAATTGCCGCCGGAATAGTTACAGGAATTGGTTTTATCGGAGCTGGCACAATTATCGGTTTAAAAGGAAATATAAAAGGGATAACCACCGCCGCTTCTTTATGGACAACTTCAGCTGTTGGTTTGATGATTGGTATGGGAGAATATTTTGCGGGAATTGTGGCGACTTTATTGGTGTTGTTTATTTTGGTGTTGGATCTTTTAACTAAAAAATGGTTGAAGTAAAAAAAATTCTGAAAGAAATTTATAGGAAAAGGGAGAATAATGTTCATAAATATGATTTTGGTTCTGTGTTGGTAATTGGGGGTTCAGAGATTTATTCAGGTTCTCCTGCGTTTAATGCAATTGCGGCTTTGAGGAGCGGAGTTGATTTGGTTGAAGTTGCTTCGCCTGAAAGGGCTGCAAATATTGTTGCGGGTTTTTCTCCGGATTTGATAACTCATTCATTGAAAGGAAAATTTTTGAAGAGAGAACACCTGAAACAAATCCATAAAATTTCTGAAAGCAAAACCGCGGTTGTAATTGGGGGAGGTCTTGGGAGAGAAAAAGATACTTTGAAAGCAGTCCGCCAGTTTTTATCTGAAACAAAATTGCCTTGCGTGATTGATGCTGATGCAATTCATGCAATCGCGGGAATGGAAAAATTGTTGAAAGAAAAGAAATTTATCCTTACTCCGCACGCCCATGAATTTTTTATTTTGACCGGGGAAGAAGTTTCAGGAATGTTGAATGAAAGAGAGAAACAAGTAAAGAAATTCGCCGAGAAATTGGGAACCACCATTTTATTGAAAGGTCAAGTGGATATAATTTCAGATGGGACTCAGATTTATCTGAATAAAACCGGTTCTCCTTATATGACCAAAGGCGGGACCGGAGATATTCTTGCTGGTGTTGCTGGAGCGCTTCTCGCAAGAGGTGTTGGTTGTTTTGAAGCTGCCTGTTGCGCAGCTTATCTTAATGGAAGGGCAGGAGAATTTGCGGGAAGGAATTTTGGGGATAGTATGCTTGCTTCGGATTTGCTTGATGAACTTTCAAATGAAGTTTCGAAGAAAAGATTGCTTGGTGATTGAGTGTTTTAATTGGAGGGTATCATAATTTAGTTTGATGGAATCTATTTCGGGATATTTTTTAGTTTTCTATAATTATAATACTTAAAGTATCATCCCGCAGTAAGTATAAATTTTAATCAATATTTTTTGATATTATTTTAGGATAATTACAATATTCCTTAATAAGACAGTTCTCGCATTTCGGACCTATTGGTCTGCAGATCTCTCTTCCAAACTGAATAAATAATTGATTAACAATATCCCGTTCATTTCCTTTCAGGATTTTTTCAAGTTCGATTCTTACTTTTTCTGGAGTTAGGGTTTCATCAACCCATTCAAGTCTCTTTGAAATCCGGTTAACATGAGTGTCAACAGGTATTGTGTTTTTGTTAAAACCAAAGAGCAGGACGCAGGAAGCGGTTTTATCCCCAACCCCATGAAGTTTCACTAGTTCTTTCAGATTGTCCGGAACTTTTCCATTGTAATTATCCAGCAGTTCTTTTGAAAGTTTCTTTATTCCCCATGCTTTTTGCTTGTAGAATCCCACAGGATAAATTAATTTCTCTATTTCTTTATCAGTTAATTTAAGAATCTTTTCCGGAGTATCCGCCACTTTAAACAATCTTTCTGAAGCCAAATCAGT
>JAUVLW010000013.1 GCA_030600555.1 Candidatus Aenigmatarchaeota archaeon | reverse complement strand
CCAGTTAAAATATCAACAATTGATTTATCAACTTTTTCCATTTCTTTAGCATGAAATCCTTCAGTATAAAGCCCCACCATATTTATAAATTATTCAATATTCTCAATAATTCTCTCCAGTAAATCATTTATTTTATCTCCTCTGTAGCCCAAATCCCCGCCTTCATTAAAACCTTTTTTTATGCCTTTAAATCCTTTTTTTGGATTAGGCAAATTAAATATTAATTTTTTATCTGTCTTTTTTTTAGGCTCTTTCTTTGAGGTTAATTTTTCAAGTATTTCTTTGTTTATTTCGCCGTAGGTGATGTAATCTTTGGCTTTTACAAGCATTCCCATATTGTCTTTTGTATTTTCAAGAATCACCATGCTGTTTTTTCTCCTGATTCCAAGTAAAGTTAGAGTATCTTCCAGATTTGTTTTTATATTCCACTTTCCTCTCAATCTTATTGCTGCTATTTGTCCCATAACTAATAATTAAACATTTAAATTACGCACAAACTCCTGTATTCTTTCAAGTTCCTTTAGATTTAGGCTCGCAACCTTTTTATCAGTTCGCATATTTTCCAGCAGTTTTTTAGTTTCTTTCTTTGTGGTTCCTTTTTCCCTGATTATCGCTTCTCTGAGAGCATTTTTTACTTTTCTATTCTTCTGTTTCAGGAAATCCGCAAAGATGGGCTCATCAGTTTTTTTTGGTTTAAGCAGAATAATTCTGGATAATACGCGGGGTTTTGGGGAAAAGCATTCAGGGGGAACTTCAAGGTCTTTTTGTATTTCGAAAAAGATATTTGAGATAAATGATAATTTTGTGTTTTTTGAGGTGATTTTTTTTACAAATTTTTCAGGCAACAGGAGAACGCCGAGTTTAAAATTATTATAGATTAGTTTCTGGAGGAGGGGCTCTGAAATGGAATAAGGCACATTCGCCGCAATCTTGTCAAATTTGGGGAATTTTACAGTTAATGCATTCCCTGAAATAATATTTAGTTTACTGTCTTTTATTTTCTTTAGTTCTGGCAATAAGGATTTATCTAATTCAATAGCATAAACTTGTCCTGCTTTTTTTAGGAGAAATTTAGTCAGGTTTCCAGTTCCAGCTCCAATTTCAAGAATTGTTTCCTTTTTTGTTATTTTTGCCAATTTAGTTACTCTTTCAAGTATATTTTTATCTATTACAAAATGCTGATCTAATTTTACCACTTTATTCTATGTTTTTTATTTTTTCGATTTCATCTCTCAGGTTTGTTAGCTCGTTGTTTAAATCAGAAACAACTTCTTCAAGTTTATCCATTTCAACTTTGCTTTCCAAATCACCCTCAAGTTTCATTCCTTTTGGTTTTAGCAGTCCGGAATATAATTTTGAAGCAGTTATGCTTGCTTTTTGATACATTTTATTTAGAGCTGTTATATTCATTACTCTTATTTTTTCAAGTTCATTTACAAGGTCAAATAATTTTGACATTCCTCTAAGATAATTTTCAAGGTTTTCAATTGTTTCCAGGGTTTCTCTATACCTGCCAACTTTTACAAATAATGGGGCAAACTCGTTTTTTGGCATCTCATCTATTTTTACTGGGGCTGTATGTTTTGTTGCCACTAATTCATTTTTAGGAATAATATTTCTATGAGGCATTTCTTCTCGGGTTGGATGCATTATTGGTCTTTGCGGAATTTCGGTTTTTATTGGTTTGTTTGCGGTTTCCGGGTTTGCTTCAGATTCGACTAATTTTAGAATTGCTTCTTCTATATTTTCATAACCATAACCCTGTGATTTTAGAGCCCCATAAATTTCATCAATTGTTTTCCCTTCACTATGCATTTGCGTTAGTTTGCTAAATAGAATTTCTTTGAAATTTATTTCATTGTTTTTTCTCTCTCCGCCAACCTGCGGTTCTGTGTTTCTTGGAATTGCGGGGTTTTCTGGTGTTGAAGACATTTGATTTTGCATTGGAGATAATTCAGGTATTTGGTTTTCCTGAATTGTTTGTCCTGATTGCATTGGGATTGGAGGCGGTGTTCCAAGAGGAGAACCCTGTTCTGTGTTTAAATCATCCATTGTGGGAAGTTTGCTTCCGGTGACTCCTTCTTTGATATTATTTATATAATTATCATCCTCCATAAGAATGAATTCTTTTTTATATTAATTGTCTAAAAAATATTCAATAAAATAAAAGAAATTGTAAGAAAATTACAATGATTTATATTTTGAGATTTCCGCTTTGAATTCGTCGGATTTATTTTTGAGGATTTCAAGACTTTTCTTAAGAATGTCTTCTTCTGTAAGTGCAGAACAACTTTCTATTCTTAGAATTATTTCTTTTGGATTTTTGTATTCATAACCCACAATTGCGGATTGCCATTTTGCATGGTCTTTTCCCAAACCAATTGAGGTTTTTGCAGTAAGGTCTATGCTTTGTTTATTCAGCAGTTCCACAACAGGCACATTTTTGTTAGTTGCTTTAACATCACCTTCTGTGGTTTCAAAACTATCTGAATTCACTATTTTAGGTCCTTTTACACTCAATTTTAGTGTTCCTTCCCCTTCTATTGGGATAAATCCAAGTCTGTGAGCCAAAATTTCATCCTGAATCGCTGAGTTATTATCCTTGATAAATACTTCTTCGATTGCAGATACTGGAATCTCACCAACCATTATCCTTCTGAGAGCATTTACGAAATGAGTTGTTGTGTCTTTAAACCTCACTTCCAGCTTTCCTTTAGACTTTTTAATATTCATCTCCATTAATTTAATTCGAAATTTTTTATTATAGAGGATTTTATTGATTTAGGTTATATTCAAAGTTTATTCTTTGCATGGCAATATGCAAGATAAGGGAATTTTAGATACCGGGCTCCTTTGTCTGTTTCATCCCACCCCAGGAATTCTTCACCATATTCAATAATTAATGGTACTATCTTGATTATGTAAAGGATATTAGTTTCATCAAAAACACCCCTAATTTTTTGTTTTGTATTTCCGAAAATATCTGGTAAGAATTTTCTTTCTGTAATTTCAAATATTTTAGTTGCATATCCTTCAGGAGCTTCTTTGTAATCAAATCCCTCCGTTTCTTTGATAATACTTTGAAAATCTTTTGGATTTAATGGTTCATTTAATCTTAATCTTCGGGTATGCCACCAATTAGAACTGTTTAAATCATCTCGTTTGTTTGTGGTTTCTATACTAAAATATTCTCCTTGATATTTATCCATAATTAGGTAATTACAAAAAATTTAAATATTCTAAATTTCCTTCATTGTGACTTCAATATTAACCTCTTCAGGAATCTGAAGTCTCATAATCTGGTGCAAAGCTCTCTCGCTTTCGCCAATCTCAAGAACTCTTTTGTGGATTCTCATAGACCATTTGTCAAAATGCGCATTTCCGTGCCCAGTTCCGGTTTTTATCTGTTTCATTACATAAAGTTTAAGTTTTTTTGTTGGGAGCGGAATTGGTCCTCTTACGCTTGCTCCGAGTTTCTCAACCATTTCTCTTATGTTTTTTGCGGTATCTTCTAATTTTCCTTGATCTTTACTCCACAATTTGATTCTTGCTCTTTGCATAAATAAGGATATTTTAATTTATTTAAGGATATTTTAGTCTATTATGATTCAAAGCTTCGAGGAACTTGACCTTCGTACTCAGAACTTTGTTGGAAAATTAATGAGTCCTGAAATTTATAATAGAAGCTTTGCAACTCTTAGGGAAGAATATGTTTATGATGCTTTTTTAAAGGAGATAATTCGAGGGAAAGTTACCCGTAAAGAACTTATTGTATATGGAATTATTCAGCCTACAGGCGATGAATCTTTAGAGGGAAATTACGCAGAAAAACTTGTAATGTATGTTAGAGGAGAAGAAGGAGCGGAAATAGGAAAAGATGTGGGAGAAAAATTAAGCAAAGAGGTAGAAAATAAAATTGAAGGGATGTTAAAGGAACGCAATATCACAACAGAAGAGGATGCAAAGAAAGGTCTTGAAAATCTATATTTAAATTCAGTTATGTACGCTATTCAGCATACTAAATAAATAAGGAATTTATAAATTTTTGGTTATACTCAATATAAATAAATTTAAATATTATTTTATAATGGTGAAAAAGTCTTATGAAGAAAGATGTGATGAATTGAAGATTAAAAATGAATTTGGGGGATTAGTTTATGGAATAGACCCAGATTATGATAATTTTATGAATCAAATGCATGATTCATTTCAAAGTAAAAAACCGGAGATTTCCAATAAGTTAGAGGATTATTGTATTAATGTGGAGATAGATAAATATGATGTGCATGGAGACTTATCTGGTAGTACAATTGGTGTTTATGAAATAGGAAGCCCTTATACAACTTTTAATCCTCCATTTGTTAAGGAAACATTAATTCCTGATGGTTTAAAAGGAATCCCTTCCATATTTTATAATCAAAGGGAAGTAGATTTAAATAATGAAAATATTATAAAAGATGCAATAGAAAGAACAATAAAACTTAATAAATGCATGGGTTTAACAGAACTTGGATTTAAGAACCTAAAACCAACTAATGAGTTGGAATTAGAATTTTGCGAACGAAGTGACTTGGGAGATATAGAGAGCATATTTAGTGGTCTGGAAGAAACAATGAAAAAAAATCATTGTGATATAACAAAACTATCCGCAAAAAACAAAAGGAATATGGGTATGAATTTTGATTTTTATAACACATGTGTTAGAGATGTATTACTTAAAGCCAATCCTTTAAGAGAACCATACAAATATCTTACAATAGAATATAAAATTAATTGATTAAGTTTCTATTTTAAATTTTCTTTATTATTATATTCAGGTAATAAATATGGTTTGGAGAAATGTTAAGGATAAAGCAGGAAAACTTGGTTACGGTGGCAATATAGGTTTTATTTATTCAAATTTAGTTGAGGATATTGAAAAAGGAATGGTGGATTATGTGAAAATTCCCATTAATGATGGAACCTTTAATATGTTTGGTATTGGTTCCGATATCACAGCAATTCTAAAGATTAAACCTACTGAAAGTCAGTTGGATAATATATATTCCCAATTACCGGAAGATTTGGCGGATTTAAACGGAGATTATAATGGAGCAACTTTGTATATAGGAAGAGAAGATGTCAAACAGATAATTCCTAAATATTCTGAAGATGGATATGAAGTGGAGGAATATGAAATTAAAGGAATATTGGATTCAGATAATTCATCTGAATTTGTGTATGAAACTGAATTAGTGGAAAGATTAAAGGAAAATACTCCTTTTATGAGATTACTTGCTACCAAATATAAAACTCCTTCAAAAAAAGAAGGAGAAATAGACCAAACATTCTCTTTAGGTATGGATTCTGATTTACTTGAAATGCGTGTAATTGCAAAATCTTTTATTGATAATGGAAAAAATTTACTCATGAATGATGGTATGGATGGATATATTAATGAATTGGATTTATATGTTGATTCAGAGGCTATAATGGAATTAAGAGAAACCCCTTTAAATTCTGGTCGCAGGTTTTTAAAAAGAGTTACTGAACCAGTTATAGATTATCTTTATGGATTTTGAATATTCATTAGGATTAGTTTATAATTTAGACCCTTTTTAAATTTAAAATCTAATTATATTTAGGTGAAAAAATGAGCGAATATAATCAACCAATACTTGTATTATCAGACGATGTTTTAAGACAAACAGGAAAAGACGCGCAGAGAGCAAATATCAGCGCTGCAATTTCAGTTTCAGAGATAGTCAGGAGCACATTGGGACCAAAGGGAATGGATAAGATGCTTGTAGATTCCACAGGTGACATAACAATCACAAATGATGGGGTCACAATTCTTGAAGAAATGGAGATACAGCATCCCGCAGCAAAGATGATTAGGGAAGTGGCAAAAACACAGGAACAGGAAGTTGGTGATGGCACAACAACAGCAGTTGTTTTGACAGGTCAGCTTTTGAAGAAAGCCGGTGATTTGCTTGACCAGGGAATTCACAGGACAACAATTGTAAAAGGATATAGATTAGCAATGAACAAAACCATAGAATCTCTTGGAGCTATTGGCAAAAAGGTTTCTTTAAATGATACAGAAACTCTTAGGAAAGTTTCTCTTACAGCCATGACCGGAAAAGGAATTGAGAGTTCAAAAAATGAGCTTTCAGATCTGGCAGTGAATGCAATAAAATGCGTTGCGTACGAAGAAAACGGAAAAACTGTGATTAATCCCGAAGACATTCAGATAGAGAAAAAGCAGGGAGGTTCAATCAAAGATACAGAACTTATCAAAGGAATTGTGATTGACAAAGAGATTGTCCACTCAGCAATGTCAAAGATTACCAAAGACGCGAAAATTGCTTTAATCAATGCGGCCCTTGAAGTAAAATCAACAGAAACAGATGCAAAGATTTCAATAACAGACCCTGAAAAAATGCAGGCTTTTGCGGACCAGGAATCAAAAATGCTAAAGAATATTGCGGAAAAAGTAAAAGACAGCGGAGCAAAAGTAGTATTCTGCCAGAAAGGAATTGATGATATGGTTCAGTATTACTTAGCGAAATACGGAATTGTTGCGGTCAGAAGAATCAAAGAAAGCGACATGGAAAAATTGTCAAAGGCAACCGGAGCAAGAATAATCTCAAGCGTAAATGAAATCTCTTCAGAAGATTTTGGATTAGCTGGAATAGTTGAAGAAAAGAAAATCGGCGAGGACAAAATGGTTTTTGTGAGAGAATGCAAAGAGCCAAAAGCGGTTTCAATATTAATAAGAGGCGGAACAGAACATGTAGTTGATGAAGCAAAAAGAGCAATGGACGATGCTGTGTTAGGAGTTGCGTCAACATTAGAACTTTCTTCATATGTATGCGGAGGAGGAGCAATTGAAATTGAAGTGGCAAAGAGACTAAGAGCTTACGCAATTACTATTGGAGGAAAAGAACAACTTGCAATCAACGCTTTTGCGGAAGCTTTGGAGATAATCCCAAGAACTCTTGCTGAGAGCGCTGGAAAGGATGCAGTTGAACTGTTAGTTGAAGCAAAAAGCAAACATGAATCTGGAAATACAGGATATGGAATAAATGTTTTTGAAGGAAAAGTAGACGATATGGATAAACTTGGTGTTGTGGAACCAACAAAAATAAAAGTGCAGGCAATTTCATCAGCAACAGATGTAGCAGAGATGATTTTGAGAATAGATGACATAATCACAGCCGGAAGATCCAGCATGCCGCAAATGCCTCCTGGAGGTATGGGCGGAATGGGCTATTAAAACCCAATTTTTAATGAATTTTGTTTTTATTTACAATTTTTTACTATTAGGTGGGATATTTATAAATTTTTAAATAGAATTATGGGGCTATATGATTCAAGTATTAGAGTACCACAAGGTAATGGTGCAGGACATAAACCAGAGATTAAACTAAGTATTCCAAAGGAATATGAAGGGCTAGTTCCTAAGAATCGTGAGATAACCATTAGCCCCGAAGATGTAAGAAAACTTGTACTTAAACACAAAAAAGAAGCAACTGAAATTGTGGGAAACCTGAAAAAAGTGGATGATAAAATGACTTTATTAAAAGAAAGTATACCCTCAGAAGGATATGAATGGATGGTAAAATATTTTAATGGAATTAAAGAAGTAGATACCACTATAAGAAATATTGAGGATAGTGTTATAGGAAGATATTTGCCGGATTCAGTTGCTTTTAAGTTGACCTTGGATAAATTGTATATTAAAAATAAATTAGGAAGACTCCCAGATCCCATGGATGTTATTGATAAAAAGGTAGGAGATGAGGACCTTTATATATACAGGAAAATAGTCAATATTCCTCAAGCAGGCGAGATATATAATATTGGGTTAACTCTTGAAAATTTAGCTGAAGGATTTCAATTACGAGGTGTGGATTATACAGGAGAATTTGAACAGTTAACAGAACTTAATCCAAAAGTAACTTATGAAATGCATTTATTACCAAGAGATATGATTCTTTATCTTTATGAAAATATTGGAGAAACTACTGCAATTTTAGAGGTGCTTAAAATGTTTGCTGATTCAAATGATCGTATATATTCTTATGGGGTATCAAACTTAATTTCAGGATATTTTGAATCTTTATGCAAGGACAGAGGTATAGAATATAAAAAAGCAGTAATCCATGAAAATCTTCTTGGAAGATATACAAATATTTTAGATTAAATTTATAGTTAAATAAAATGTTAATTTACAATTTTTTACTATTAGGTGGGATATTTATAGTTTTATTGCTATTTAGAATATGGAAGAAATAAGAGAAGAATATGAAGGGTTATGTGGACGATTAGCTAATGTTGGCGTTTATTATTCTTTGAAAGAAGCTGAAAACTCATTTGATACTTTAATTAATAGCGGAAAATATGGTTCACCGGAAGAAGCAGTAAATAAAGTTGAGGCAGTTGTAGAACTTGTTGAGGGGCTTGAAATAGCAAAGAAATCTATTTTAGAAGAAATACCTAATTATAATGCTTTAAGGACTCTGGTTGATATAGGGGTTTATGGTTCAATGGAATCTGCCATGAGTGCAGATGCTTGGTTCAGAGCTGTAGAAAAGCGTGGGATTGGACTTTGTTAAAATAACACCCTATTCTTTATTTAGAAGTAGAATATTTAAAATTTTTGTATATTTAGTTTATAGTTGCAATACTTCCTTATGAACCTTCTTTTGGAGATATGGATTTATTAATAGACGGAACAGTCATTGAGGCTCTTAATACAATTGGTGCAGGTGAATTATGAAAGAAAACAATACAGACCCTTATTCAAAAGTTGGTGGTGGACTTGGTTTACTCCAAAATTTAAGAAAAGGTCGTTTGATTGGTGTGGCAGGAGATGATGCTGATTTATTATATTATTCTGTGTGTCGGGATTGCGGATGCGTGGTAATAGATGACCATAGGGAATACACTTCAAAAAGTATAGCTGATTATAATTGTCCTATATGCAATCCAGAACAGGAAAACTTTCCCTTTAATTATATTCTAAAAGATGAAATAAGTGATTCGTTGCAATTCAGGTTAGAACAAGGTTATTATTAAATAAATACCTATTATTAACTTGTTATTTTAATTTATGGAATCTCAATTAGAATTGCTTATAAAATTTTCAAGGGATTTGGATGAGAAACTTTTTTCGGAAATCAGAACCAAGTTGAAAAAAGAAGAATATTTTGTTTCTTCAATTCATTCCGCGAACAGGATGTACATTAATCTTTTTGGGGATAAGGATTTATCCAAATATGTATTGATTTTGATAAAAAAACTGAGCGGATATTTGAAAGAACATAAACTTGGAATCAGGGACTATTATTTGACTTCCTGTGAGATAACTTTTGCGTGTGAGTACACAGGGAATGTTAAAATACCTGTTGCAAAGGCGGTTGTCTGCAACGGGGAAACCTGTAAGATAGTTTTCAAGGATGTTGAGAAAGAATTTCTCAGGGACAATTTTATAGAAAGGGCGGTGATGTTGCTGGAAGAAAAAGTTTCAGGGGAGATGGATAGGGTTATATTTGAGAGTGAAACAAAAACAACTGTTGAGAAAAATCCCTCTGAAGAAGCAACAATTCAGGGATTCATGAAAAAAGGAATTATAAAAGACGGGAGTGTATATTTACCAGAAGGCGTGAAGAAAATTCGCAAGGTAAGAGAAACTCTTATTAAAGAATTGGAAGAGAATTTTGAAGCGGAAGAAATTTATGTTCCCCGCGCAACTCCGTTAAATTTAATTGAAGATGAAGCTCTGGTAAAATATATCCCAAAAGAAATTTTCTCGGAATTTTTGTCAAAACCAATTGATGCGGAAATATTTTATGAAGCTTATTACCTGACCGGAAAAATTCCAAGAATGGAAACAAGAATAGAGGGGTGGATTTTTAGCGAGATACCATTTGCTTTTTACAAGGCGATTGAGAATACAGAATGGAGTAAACAGTTTTTTTACAGCGTGGATTATCTTAAATTAAATCTATTGTTTCTCACAGACGAAAGAAAATATATGGACACCAGAAAAGAATTATTCAGTTTTTTCAGGAAATATTTTGATAATTTTGGGCTCAGATATTCAATCACTTCAAGGAAACTGATGGGGATGGATTATTTCAAATTCCGCGTTTTCATAAATAAAAAGTGGATGACCTGCGTTGAACTTCTGTATTCTGAGAATTATTACACAAAACCTTTTGGAATAAAAGGAAAAAGCGGTCATGCAATAATAAATCTTGAGAATTTGTTTTTTCTCCAGTTAATTAACATAAAAAAGAAACAATAATTATAAAAACCTCAACATTTTCTCTAGTAAACCTAAATAAGGGGGCGATGCGTAAAGGTTTTAATGAAGGTGGTTTCGGGAGTGGTGCTAGATTTAATTGATTTACCCCGAGGCTCTGCCTCGATTGGGATAAATGCTTCTGATATAAGTTATGGATATAGAACGAGCACTGCATTGCATTTATCGCATCAGGTAACATATACAAAAAAAACAATGTGATAATTATGCGGATTGTAAATAATAATATAACCAAAAAATGTGTTATTATCTCAGTTCTGGCACTGCTCTTTCTTCTGTTGCCTTTGGTTTCACTGGCAGCTCAGGAAAAAACTGGAGAAATACCCGCCATATTTTCTTCTGTTTTCGGGTTTTTCAAGGGCTTGTTCAATACTATTTTTGCTATAATACAAAATTATGCAGATTCTAACCAGCGCATTATTGGCCAACCTGCCAATGCAGATTATATGCAGGATTCACCTATAGGCATAATGGGGGTTTGCAGTAATGGAGTCTGCGAGGAAGGGGAAAATATTACAAACTGCCAGCAGGATTGTTTTGTAACAGGATTTGAAGGAGATAATTTTGGAGGGGATTTGTTATGGTATGGCGTCCATGAATGGAAGACAAATCAGGAAACTCTAAACGCCTTTCAAAATATATTTGATGAAGTTGGAATGGAGGTTGCAAGATTTGATATTTATTGGGGAAAGTTGGAACCGGTTAATGATACTTATAACTGGACACTGACGGATGATCTTCTTAATACAATAAATAATAACACGCCTGTTTTGTTTACAGTATATTCAACAAGCGAATGGGGTTCTCAGTATAATGATTGCAGAGAGCTGATATCAGAATATTATAAGAATGATTATGACCCTCAAATATATAACAGACCTCCTTCATCAATTCCGATAAATATGCAGGATTATATGGATTTTCTCGATGCTCTTGTAACCAGATACGGAGACAGAGTGAAATATTGGATGATAGAAAATGAGGTTCATAGCGCTATTGACCCATATAGTTTAAATATAGAATTTCAATTGCCTACTGGCTTACCACTCATAAGCCATTTTTGGATAGGAACTCCAGAAGAATATGTTGAGCTATTGCAAAATAGTTATTTGAAAATAAAACAAATAGATCCCGAGGCAACGGTAATGGCAACTAATTTTATGAAACATGAAACAAATGAAGAATTCACAGATCATATTTTAGAAAACTGCGGGAACTATACTGATGTATTAGCTCTTAATTTTTACCAGTGCCCACAAGATGATATTGACAGAATAGTGGAAATGAAAGGAAAAATGAATTCTTTTGGCTACGATAAGCCAATCTGGGTAACAGAACAGGGGGAAATTGATATTGCCTGCCATACTGAAGCAATATTTCAGGAATCCTTTAATTCATCAGAAGAGCTAAAGCTCCAGTCAGAAGAAATTGTTAAGAGGCAAGTGCTTGCGTTTTCTGCCGGTGTTAAAAAAATATTTAGATTAAATTTGAATAGAGCAAATGATGAATGGGCTGCAACATCTAAGTTTCAGCATATGGGTTTAACTTTTGATACAGTCGGGAATGAAAAAATGCCCGGATTTTACACAAATAAACTTTTAATAGAAAAATTAAAGAATTTCATAAGTGTTGAAAAAATTGATTATGGAATTTACCGGTTCGGATTTACTGATAAAAATTCTGTTTATGTTTTGTGGTCTGACGAGGGTGAGAAAATAATTGATTTATCTGATTATGTAATTGGAAATAATGCTAAGATAACCCACATTGTCACAGAACTTGATGGAAATAATGAGCCGATATATCTTTCTGATGAAACAGTTTCTTTGGATTCAATACACATAAACGAGACACCTGTTTTTGTCGAGGAAATTATAGTGCCAACCCCGCGAGGAAGTTATTGATTTAATTTCAATTTCTTTTCAAAAACAATTTAATCTCTGAAATCTATTGATTTTTATTGCTCTATTTGTTAAATAAATTTAATTTTTTCTTAATAATTTCTATTATTTAATAAACTCCTGATTGTAAATTAAAAAATAAGTAAACTTCAAATAAAAAACCATTGAACTAAAATGGGTTTTAATTATATAATCTCGTTTATTTATTATGATAACCTATTATAAGAGAACCTTAAATGACCGGAGGCTTAAAAAGATATTTGAGTTTAGCAAAGGATGTTGGATAAATGTTGTAAATCCAACAGACGAAGAAATAAATTTTCTTACCGAAGAATTCAAACTGGACAAAGAGAACCTTCTTTCCGGTTTGGACAGGAATGAGGTGCCAAGGGTAGAATTTGATGACAATGAAATTTATATTATTGCAAAAATAATTTCCGGGACAGAGGATTATTTAGGCACTTGTTTAATTTTAATAACTGATAAATTTCTATTGACTTTATCTTCAAAAGAACCGTCATTTATTAAATCGGTGATAGAAAATAAAATTAAAATCACCACAACTCAAAAACTAAAATCTTTGATAAAATTTCTTTCCCTGATAAACGACAGGTCTGAAATGGAAACTATAAGAATTGTAAAAATAGTAAATACGAAAAAAAGTTCCACAAATGAAATTCGCGAAAAGGACTTGAGAATTTTATTGCAGCAGGAAGAAAAATTAAATAATCTTATATTTTCTTACCAGCACACAAGTTTGATTTATGAGAGGTTGCTTAAGAAGGTCAAATTTTTCGAAGAGGACAAAGAAATTATGGAAGACCTTGTTATTGACTCAAACCAGGGTTTGAACCTGTGTAAATCTTCCCTGAAGACAATATCCAATCTGAGAAATTATCAGACCATTTTATTGTCAAATAAGATGAACAAGACAATTACAATTCTTACAATATTCACAATATTTCTTGGTATCTCAACCGCAGTGTCTGGTTTTTATGGGATGAATATTTCGCTTCCTTTCCAGAATAATCCTTATATTGCTTTGTATATGATTTCTGCAATGTTTATTATAGGTGTTTCTCTTTTAGTTTACTTTAGAATTAGGTTATGATGGATTATTTTAAATATCTTCGTATAATTCATTCATTTTTTGAAACAAATTATATCCGAAATCAGTGAATATCAGATAACCATTTTCATATTTGATTATTTCTTCATCAATCATTTGGGTGTGGTTTTGAGGAGTTAATGTATGTTTTGGTATTATTCCATCAAATTCAATATATTTTAGGATTTCTTTATCTGATGTGTTAAGTATTCTCTGTTGCTGTTTTCCCTCTGATTTATTAGATTCTATTAACTCTTGATAATATTTGAGGATATCCATTTTGTTGTTATGGGCTTCAATACATCCCAAGAGTTCATTAAGTTCATCATCTCCAAGGAAGAGGGTACTGTCTCTGGTTTTTCCGCGGTAATAAATAGTATTTTTTTCAATAGGATCAATAAGTTCACACTCTTCGAGGAAAAAGATGCCCCTTTTGGTTTTTTCATTACTTTCGTAATGATAATGAATAATATTTTTGATAATTCCAGAGTCATTATAATCTGCCACGTCTATTTCTAAACCATCGAAAGGTTCAAATTCCTGAGTTTTTGTATGGTATAAACTATTATTTTGTCGGTTATATTTAAATTTAAAATTTTTAGATATTTTATCTATTTTTTTAAGAGCACGGTCACTAATAAAATGAGAATATTCCTCATTTTTCAAAATTCCTTTGATTGCCCTGAGATAATCATCAATTTCACTAGATAGACTGCAGGATCTAATACAATTATCTATATTCTTAACCCAAGCAGTTTCATAGCTTCCACCAACTTTTTCCAGAAGATTTAAGGTATATTTTCTTAATTCTGGACGAATTTTTTTTAAATAATCATCTGTATTATTTGCAGTTTTCATAAATATCTTTATTATTAAATGATAAGTATTGTTTTTAAAATATTAAAATAAAATAATTATAATTGGCTCTTTTCCAAAATTTCTGTTAGATCACTGCAAATCTGGTAAGGTTCTTCATCCAGGGTTTCATCTCCATATGCTTGATAAACTTTTAAATATATCTCTGCCTGAGTTGAAAGGTTTCTTGATAATTCTGCGCCTCTTATTTGTTCTGTAAGCCCATTATTTGAATCCATTTTACCTAAAAACATAGGTAAATAGTTTGTTTTGAATTCTTTTAGTATTTCTCTTAACTCTTCTCTGTGACCCTCGTTAGTTGAAGTATATTCGATTCCACGTTCCATAAAATATAACTACATTAAAATAATAAATACCCCTCAGGATTTTATCAATTAACTGAAATTTTCCAGATTTTTTGTTTCTTCATTTAATTCAAAAACCTGCCCATCTTTTGCTGCAATTGTTTTTACTCCGGTTTCATGTTCAATCCATTTTGCTTCTTTTTCCGCAACCCCGAAAACCATTTTCATCCCAAAATGCTGCAGAATTGCGAGTTTTGGTTTTGTTTGGTTTATCAGGAGTTTTGCTTTGTCTGCGGTCATATGACCATAAGGTTTTGCATATCTTGGTCTTAGACAGTTTATAATCAAACAATCGCAGTTTTTGAAATAATTTGCCTGTTCTTCATAATATTCCCCATCCGCAGTATATCCGAGTTTTTTTTCATCTTCCAAAACAAATCCAATGCATTTTTCTTCGCGGTGGAAACATTTTGTGGTTTTTAAGGTTGTGTTTAAAAAATGTATCTCTTCATCAGGGTCAAGTGAATAATATTTTTCGAGTGTGTCTAAATGATATTTTGAGACGGTTCTGCTTCCATTTTCATCCAGATTTATTACGCTTTTGCTGGTTATCAGGAATCCTTTTTTTATCTTTGCTCCTTTAGTCATTGCTTCTATAACCACTTCCATCTCTGTGTAATGGTCTGTGTGGGGGTGAGAAACAAATATGGAATTCAATCGTTTAAGATTTTTGTGAAATTGTTTTGCTTTTATTAATGCTCCTGGTCCGGGATCAACATGCATATTTAGGTTCTTGCTTTCCACGATAAATCCCCCGGTTGCTCTTAATTGGTCAATCATAACAAACCTCCCCCCACCGGTTCCGAGAAAAGTTATTTTCATAATTTTGTTTATAATTTATTTGTAAAGAGATTAAAATTTATTTTAGATAAAGAGGATTATTCGGAGGAATATAAAATTTGTTTTGGATAAATGTGATTGTTTAGATAACCTTATAAACTCAATGTTTTTCTTGCACCGCAGGCTTCGCATTTTATAATATAATATCTGTCCTCTTTTTTGATGATTGTGTCGGGTTTCCCGCATTCGCTGCAGTAAACAAAATTTTTCATATATTTTTTGATTTTATCTTCTGTTAAAGGGTTTTTTGTCTGCAGAACTAGTTTTCCATTTTCAATAGCCCCCGAAGTAGCTAATTCTTTATATAAGAACTTTGCGACCTGTTTAACTTCCCTGTTAATTGAATTGCAGAATTGCTCGAAATTGGCGATAATTGTTTTTTTCCCGTGAAAAGTTATTTTTGGACATATAATTTGCATTCTTTCCTGAACTTCGCCTTTTTTCACTTTTTTGTAGACTGAATTCAGCATTTCTTCGTATTCCATAATAGAGTAACTAAAATTAAAGATTGTTTTGTTGTAATTTTTTAATTCCCAGATTATTTACCAGCATTTCAAAATTTATGAAATAAAATTCAATAGGTTTTCCATTATCCAAAGCGTTATGGGAATACCAGTTAGGGACAGCTAAAGCATATTCATGTGGGATAAAATAAGTTTTTAATTTTTCTTTAGGTATGGGATAGGAGTCATTGATTATTAAGGCTCTGTAGGGTTTTTTGTCTAATGCCACATTTGAAGAATGATAAGCCACTTCAATAGAATTACTTTTGGAACCTATATAAGAATTTATTCTGTCAAAAAGAACTTCATCAGTTCCCAGAATTCCTTCTTCAGTAATATCCATATTTAAATCAGTATCCCGTATTTTTTCATATTCGGCCACATATTTCTTTAAGGAATCAGACAAGGATTCACGAACTTCTTCAAGGAATTCAGTGGTGTATATGAAATCAGATATGCAAACTTCAGGGTGTATTGGAATTTCTATTGGTCGTAATGGACGAATGTTTATTAAGTCTTTATATTCCAAAGGTTTTATTTTCATAATTATGAGAGGATAATAAATATTAAATTAGTTTCATACTTTGAGAAATAGATGAATATGACCAATAAAAGTTAAAAAACAAGTAATATTATCCCGCGATAGCTCAACGGTAGAGCACTCGGCTGTAGTGTCTAACAACTTAGTTTTACACAAACGCAAGTGTTTTTGCAGTAACCGAGGGGTTGCCAGTTCAAAGCAACCCTTTATTGGAAAGATTGGTTAAAAGGTCTGCACCCCAAACAGGGTAATGGATGATGAAGGGTTCTGAAAATCCGGCTCGCGGGATATTTAATTTATTTTAAAGAGTTTATTTCCTTGCGCTTACATATTTAACACTGGAAATTTCTGAGCAGGAAGGTTCTATTTTTTGAGCTAATGAAGGAGAAATTTGTTTTAAAATTCTATAAGCGCAGTCATGACCAGTTGGCAATATATTTAACATATTTGGAAAATTTAATCGGAGCATATTATACTGAGTAAAATTAGAATACCCATAAAATTTACCTGCTTCATTCAAAAATAAAAAAGGTTCATTATCCGTTTTCTTTTGTTGTTTTGTTCTTTCACCTTTGAAACTTGCGGTCAGGTCTCCGCTTTCAATAGTTTCAGTATTGAAATATGGGGTTAAGGAATCCCTTAATTTTCTATCAAAATAATCATGCGTTTGAATTTCCTGCGAATATTTTCTCCAAAGTTTATTGTGTTCTTCCCCAAAATCTCTTAAATCTGAATAATCATTGTTGAGTTTTGCAGTGATTTTATTAAAGTCTTTTACTTTTTCTTCAGGGACAAAGCTTATTGATTTTGATTGAATATATCCTTTGGAATTTTCCCAACCATCTATTTTTGAAGGAACTTGTCTATCATTTAAATCCTTCATTATAGGTTCAGAGCAGGGAGATAAATCCAGTAAATGAAAAAATAATCCATCTTCTTTCAGCACCCTGCTTGCTTCTTTTGTTGCTTTTTCTAAATCCATAAGAACATCATAACTTCCATATCCGCAAACAACATCCAGACTTTCATCTGGAAATGGAATTCTATAAGCGGAGCCTTGGATATAGGTTCCATTCGACCTTTTTTTAGCTTCTTTTAAAAAAGCAGGTTGCGAATCCAATTGAATCCATTCTCCATGAAAATTCTCAGGCCAGTTTCTCTTTAGAAAACCAGTCCCGCTTCCAACTTCCAAAACTTTTTCATTGCCTTGAAAATTCTGTTTATAAAAATCTCGGAATATTTGTTTTGTGGCTCTTAGCACAAGATTTCTGCCTTTTTCAAATTCATCCAGCAGTTCAATATCTTCCAGATCCCAGGTACTATCCTTAAATATATCGCTCATAATACAATTAAATTATATATTTATGTTATTATTGTTAAGAGATTACAAATAGAATATATTAACTGAACTAAATTTCAAATGTAATCCCAAACAAGTTGTAACACCTAAATTTAAGATAAAACAAGATTTATTATGATGACCGGTAAGATAATGATTTATACAGGAGACGGGGAAGGTAAGACAACAGCGGCTCTCGGTCATGCAGTAAGATTTGCGGGATATGGTAAAAAGGTGGCAATTCTGCAATTCATGAAAGGAAGGAAAACCGGGGAATACAGGTTTTTTGACACAAACAAAATGGTTGATTTGCATCTATTTGGACCACCTTTCTTTCTGGCAACAACCCAGGCAACTTTAGGGGGATGGACAGAAGGAAAAGGCGTTGAGTTTGTTTCCCTCGAAATGTTTAAAGGAAAGAAGAAAACCGGTCGGGTGGTCGCGGATAAAATTGCATCAAACCTGAGAAAAAGTTCTTTTGAAACTCACAAGAAAAAAGCAAAAAAAGGAATTGAGTTTGTGAATAAACTGCTTCTGAAAAAGGAACATAAACTGATAATCCTTGATGAAATTTTGTATTCAATTAAATTTAAACTTGTGGAAGAAGATGAACTTATTTCAATTCTGGAAAGGAGAAAAAATGTGAATTTTATTTTAACAGGGAGATTTGCTTCAGAGAGAATTATTAAAATGGCTGATTTAGTCACGCAACTAGGAGATGAAAAACATTATTTTTACAAGGAGAAAAAAGCATTCCTTGGATTGGATTTTTGATTATTTAAGAAAAATTGTCTAAATGAAATTTTCCAGATTGATTATAAATTCTAATTAATTAATGATAGACGCCCATTGCCACCTTGAGCAGAAAGATTACAATCCAGATAGAGACGAAGTAATCCTAAACTGCAAAAAGGAACTGAAAGCTGTTGTTACCTGTTGCGCCCATCTAAAAGATTTTAAGAAAAGTCTGGAGATTGTTGAAAAATACAAAGGTTTTGTTTTCCTCACAGCGGGTTTCCATCCCGAATATATTTCTGAAGTTCCTGAAAATGAAATAGATAATTATCTTGAAGAACTCAGGGAAAATAAAAAATATCTTGTGGGTGTTGGAGAATGCGGTCTGGATTACCACTGGGTTAAAGAAGAAAAATGGAGGGGAAAACAAAAGGAACTTTTTATTAAACACATCAATCTCGCAAAAGAATTAAACCTGCCTTTAGTGATTCATTCAAGGGATGCGGAAAAAGAGTGCCTTGAGATTCTGAAGGAACAGAAAGCGGAGAGAGTATTGCTTCACTATTTCTCAGACCATAATTTAATCTCCAAAGTGATAGAATCCAATTATTTTGTGTCCGTGAACACTTCGGTTTTTAGGAGCAAGACAACAAAGAAAATAATCAAGAAAATGCCAATTGAAAAACTGATGACTGAAACAGATGCTCCGTGGCTGGGTTTCGGAAAAAGAAATACGCCTCTTTCAGTTAAATTGGTTGCGGAGAAAATCGCTGAGATAAAGAATTTAAGTTTTGATGAAGTGGATAAAACAACCACTGAAAATGCTGTGAACTTCTTTGATTTAAGCAAATCTATATTATAAAGGACAAATATTTTATCATTGAAGTCTTTATATAATATATAACTATTGCTATAATATGGTAATAAAGAGGGATGTTGAAGATTTACTTTTAGATTCCGAAGATTATAGAAAAATTTATGATAATAAAGTGCAATTGAATTCATTATTAGATTTATATTTTTTAGGAGATTCTTCAGATTCCAGTTATCCCGAACAATTTAAATATATTCAGAAATGCAGAACCAAGAGTGATTTGCAAAGTAAACTTGTTGTTTTTCATGAAATGCACGAAATGCAGTCTTATCTGGATCACGGTTATTCTGCAAGAGACATAAAATCAGATAAAGCTTATAATGAAAATTATTTAGAAGTTCATAGACTTGCAGAGAGGGCTCATTTGCAACTTTGCCAGTATTTATCAGAGAAAATTTATGATTATAAACTGCCACTTCAGGTTATTTTTATAACACAACCTTATATTGAGATTTTTGATCCTTTACTCAAAAGATCTAAAGAACATTTTATTAGATTCTATCCTGAGGAATGCGCCATAATTTTAAAAGTAGAGGATGTTGAAAGAAGTATCTCTATGTTTGAGCAATTCGGGTCAGAGTATCAATCAAAAGATTTTAAAGAAACCTGTAAGAATTTTATAATGGATGTTTCAAATTAGAACATAATCTAAACGGAGATGAGACGCAATTAATAACTGCAATCTGCTTTATAGATTAAATATCATGAGAATTATTGAATAAAAATAAATAACCCTGTAATTTATGGGAGATGAAAACTTAGGTTCTTATCCGATTTTATTGGTAGTAATTATTCTTGTGTGCGTGATTGCATTTTTGATATTATTGGTTATTTCAGATAGTTTGCTGAAGATTCCTGTTTTTGGTTAATATGAGAATTGCTGTTATTGATGAAGGAAGATGCGAACCTAAAAAGTGCCAGAATTTATGCCAGAATGTCTGTCCTAGAAACAAGCTGGATGAAGAATGCATTAAGATAAATGGTTGCGCAGTAATAGATGAACAGCTCTGCGTTGGGTGCGGTATCTGCGTGAACAGGTGTCCTTTCGGGGCAATAAAAATTGTTAATACTCCTGAGAAGATTGGGAGTCTGATTCACAGATATGGAGAAAATAAATTTGCTTTGTATAATTTCCCTGTCCCAAAAAAAGGAACTATTATTGGTCTGGTGGGGAGAAATGGAATTGGCAAATCAACCGCAGTGAAAGTTCTTGCAGGGGAATTAAAACCAAATTTGGATGATTTGCCCACAATTATCAGGGTGTTTCTCAAAGGAGAAAGAACATTATCTTATAAACCCCAGGTTCTGAGTCCTGTCAATGTGGACGAACTTGATAAATCAATTGTAAAGGAATTAAATATAATCAAAAAAGATAATTATTCTGGGGGGGAATTGCAAACATTAAATATTGCTTTGTGTCTTTCAAAGGAAGCGGATTTATATTTATTGGACGAACCTTCTTCTTATCTTGATGTTATTTCAAGAATGAAAATAATGAATCTGTTAAAAAACAGACTGAAAGATAAGGAAGTAATCGTTGTTGAGCATGACCTCGCATTGCTCGATTACATTGCGGATGAAGTTTATTTGTTATATGGTTCACCTGGTGTTTATGGTGTGGTCTCAACATTATATCCTTCTCTAAGAGGAATTAATTCTTATCTTAATGGTTATCTCCCTGCAGAGAATGTGAGATTAAGGAGGGAAAAAATTACCTTTGATTTAAGCATGCAGGAAAATGTGAAAATAGATAAATTAATTTCGTTCACAAATATTGAGAAAAAACAGGGCAATTTTAGATTAAAAGTTAAGAGAGGCGATATTTATAAAAAGGAAATTCTTGGAGTTATTGGACCAAATGCAATTGGAAAAACAACATTCATGGAAATTCTTGCAGATAAAATCAAAGCTGATAAAGGTAAAATAGGCAAAGTTAGTATATCTTATAAACCCCAGTATTTGCATCCTGATTATTCTGGTCTTGTTGAGGAAATTATTCCAAAAACCAGCGGGTTCAGAGATCAGATTTCTTATCCCCTTCATTTAGAAACACTCTACAAAAAAAGAGTTGATGAATTGTCAGGAGGAGAACTGCAGACTCTTGCAATTGCTTTGTGTCTTTCAAAGGAAGCTGATTTATATCTATTGGATGAACCTTCTGCTTTTCTTGATATTGAACATCGGTTGCAATTGGTTAAAATTTTGCGGAGAATTATAGAAAATAAAGGCGCGACTGCTATAATTGTTGACCATGATTTGCATCTTTTATCTCAGATTTCAAACAGGATTTTGTTTTTTACAGGAAAACCATCAAAATCTGGAGAGGCTGAAATAATCCCAACTTATGAAGCCCTGAATAATTTCCTCAGAAATTTTAATATAACTTTCAGGAGAGACCCGGAGACAGGCAGATTTAAGGCAAATAAATTTGGGAGTCAGTTGGATATTGAGCAGAAAAATATTAAGGAATTTTTGAGTCTTGATTAATTCCTAATTGAGTTTAATGCACCTTAACGAATTGTGGTGACCTGTTTGGAATTTGTTGGAGTCTCAGTTTTGTTCGGATTTTCCAATTTATTAGACAATTGTTGTAATTACCGTTAAAACAATATAAATATTATTCTAAACAAATTTATGCAAATGGGAATTACTGCTTGGCATTCACCCGTATATAAATTCAGAGTTAAGTTGTAGTAATTCTAACTACTTTTTATTTCTTGGAATCAAAATGGTTAGGGTTTTATTGTGGGGTAAATTATCGAATATTTCATTTGAGGATAAAATACGATTAATTCTGGATATTTTGATGCCAGCTTCTTATTTAAGAGGTTTAAACAGGGATAAAAAAGAATTAAATAAAATGGGATTTTATAAAAGGGAAATTAAAAAATTGCTAAAAAGCCCGGATATTGAGTTTCATAAAAAACAGGAGTTTTTATATCTATTTAAAGATAATATGTTATTATTATGTGGTGATGGAGGATGGTAACTTTAGATTTGGATGGGAGGATAAGATGTCTGGATAATCAAATCTGTCCGGATATTGTATATAGACCTGGTGATGAGATTGAAAAAGTTATTTCCATTTATAAACGTATCGGGAATGTTAGGGATAGTGTGGAAAGAAATGTTGCGGATGAATATAGAAAAGATGAATTAACTGATAGATTAGATACTATTTATTTCAAATGGATTGGCGAATTAAACAGGATGGGGGACGGAATCGATGATGAAATCTTAAGGCTTATTGAAATGGATGTTGATAATGAGAAATTAGAGAGGACTTTCATGAACCCGTCTGGGAGAGACCAATATCTGGATGTAACTTATGGGAATTCTTTTGGAACTGAAACCCCTGGAACTAATGAAGAATATCCTTTATTTTCAGATGCGCCAACACCTTTACCTATAATTAGCAATTATAATTCTGGGAAAAAAGACCATGATTTCCCGGAATATTCGGGTGAAGTTCGAAGAAATTATTTAGAATTATCTTCATCTTCAAGGCAGATTGCAAGAGGTGTTGAATTTCTTGAAAAACACGGTTATTTAAATCCTAAACGTTCATTAGAGCGATTAGAAGAACTTGAAAATAAAATATCTCTGGAATCGGACGAATGGATTAAGGACGAATTAACAGAAAATATAGATTTACTTAGAAATAGTTTTTTAAGTTATCTTCAGTGTTAATAATTGTTAATTCACACAAATTCCATTTTCTTTACTCTGAACCCTTTCCCAATTATATTCTGTTTTCCGCATTCAGAACAGGTGTATCTCAAATCAAGTTTTGTGCTTGGTTTACCTCTTCCCTTTGGTTTTTTTGCTGGGAAAGAACCATATCCAGCGACTTTTCTTAGATGTCTTCTCTGCCCCACAGCCATGCATCTTCTTGGTTTATTCTTAACTTTTTTTATTTTCTGGGCTGTGTATTTTTTGCAGTGTTTGCAGTATTTATTTCGCTCTTTTGGAATTTTCATAATTAATTATATAAAAATTAAATACTTGTAATTTAGTTCATTATTCTTGAATTTACCTGCTTGGCGGAGAGAGTAGCAATAAATGCCAAATTTTCCAAATTTGATTAATATTTAGAAAATCAATGTAAATAATGAAGAAACTGATAGGCTTATTGTTGGGTATCCCTTTGTTTTTCGGGGTAATCTTCTTTTTCGGGGGCACTGAAATCATGTCTGTTTTACTGGGAATAAATCCTTATTATTTTGGATGTGCTGTGTTGGTGCAGATAGTCATTATTTTATTATATGCTCTGAGATTAAAACTTATTGTTTCTGAACAGGGTTATAGAATCGGTTTTGGGAGAATATTGAAAATCCTGTCCGCGGGGATGGCTATTAATCAATTAACCCCGGTTGTTAAGGCAGCAGGGGAACCAGTGAAAATGCATTATCTTTCAAAATCAGGAATGCCTGGAACAAAAGCAGGCGCTGCCACTGTAGTGGAAATTTCTTCGGAATTAATTTCTTTTTATGTCTTCCTTTTTATCTCAATTTTATTGTTATCTTTTGAGAGATATATTTCACGTGATTTTTTATATGCCGGGGGTTTGGTATTTATATTATTTATTGCGGGAATGGTTCTTTCGTTTAAGTTCCTGTTGGATGAAGATAAACTTGAAAGATTTTTTGGGAGATTTCTTATTAAATATTTCAAGAAAGATGCAAAATTATCCACAAAAGTTTTTACTTCAAGTTTAAGGCATTTATTTACCTGCAGGAAACTCGGCTTTAAAATTTTTTCAATTTCTTTCTTATGCAGATTTCTTGATATTGCCCGTGTTTATCTTCTCTTTGAAGCTCTTCATTTTTCTTCACCATTGACTTTCGCTCTCGTATTATGGGTTGTAACTTTTATGTTTTCAATGATTCCATGGCTTCCTGGAGGTCTTGGGTTGGTTGAAGGTGGAGCAATACCAGTTCTTATGCTTTTGGGAATATCAGCGTCTGTTTCTTCTTCCCTGATTTTGCTTGAGCGTTTAATCACTTTTTGGTTCATAATTCTGATAGGAAGTGTTTCATTTCACATACTTAATAAAGAATTTAAGGAGAATTATGAGGTTAAGTAAAAATTTATTAGTTGGTTTGTTTATATTAATTATATTCTCAATAATCTATTTTTTCAGACCCTGGCTGCATTCTTTTGTGATTTATTTTGTTAAGAATCCTATAATTATTGAGGTTGTTTTAATATGGGGTATTGTTAATTGGTTTTTATTAAAGAGAAAAAGAAAACATTCACAGATAAAAAAACCACAGGTTGAGGTGCTGGATGATGCTGAAATAAATGTTTTCAGACCTTCTTACATGAATTTCTCAATGATGTTATTCTTCCTTTTGTTTATGATGAGTTCTATATTTTCCGGAATAATAGTCCCTCTTGAGTTATCGCACACTTTGGAGTATAAAGAAATCTCCGCTTTGCCTGATTCCAGTTCTAATGTGAGATTAATGCCAGTTAATATTGCTTACAGGTATGCGAAAGACAGTCTGCAATTTTCGCAGTATAAACTTGGAACAGAAAATATTGTGAATATAAATGGTTCTTTGGCATGGACTTTCCCTTTAGTTCCTGATGGAGAATTATTGCAGTTTATGATTAAGAATAAGGGTATGGTGATTGTTGATGCAACTGTGCAGGAGAAGAATGCTGAAATATTGGAGAAGGATTTGGAGATTGGTGAAACCATGCAGATTTTTGACAATCTTTTCTGGAATTTATACAAGGAGAAATATTTTGTTGATTTTGAGGACCCTTATTATATAGCTTGGAATAATGATGTTTATACAATAGTTCCAGTAATTTCATATGAGTACAGATTTTATTATGGGTTGATATATGCATTGCCGAAATTTGGAGGTGTTTTTGTTGTGTCTTCTGATGGAACCATAGAATTCTTTGACCCTGTTCAGGCGCAGGAAAATGAGTTGCTGAAAAGTAATAGAATATTTCCTGAAGGACTTGCAAGGTTGTATATAGAATCATATGCATTTAAAGATGGTCTGATAAACTATTTTTTCATCCATGAAGATCAGGTTGATATTCAGGACTTGGATCTTAATAGACAGCCATTCCTTTTAGATACAGAAAATGGGTTAAAGTGGTTTGTTTCAACAGAGCCTTATGGTGAAAGTCATGGGGTTTTTAAAATATTTCTTATAGATGCCCGGACCGGCGAGATTGAAAGACTTGAGTTGCCTAGCGAAAATACTTTAACCGGACCGGTAAAAGCAGCTGATTTTGTTAGGAAGAGCAATCCAATAGTTGACTGGACAAGATTTATGATTGTGGAGCCTTTGCCTTTTAGTAGGGAAGGCAAATTATACTGGAAGGTTGTAGTTGTTCCTTACGATTCTGCGGGAATCGCTTATCAGGCATTTATAGACGCCGAAACAAATGATGTTGTGGAACTGGAAACAAACGAGGAAATTCTGGAATTTATAAAAGGAATTCACGTACCTAAAAAAGAAGAGGTGGTAGAGGAAAAGGAAGACTACCTTGCCCAGCTAAAACAGAAAATTAAGGAAGTTGAGGAATTGATTGATA